>JBEVCD010000018.1:79892-87478 GCA_040514265.1 Archaeoglobaceae archaeon
CCCTTTATAAACGCCTCGTCACTTATCAAAGCTTCCGCCATTCTCAACCACCTCCAAGAGCGTCGATCCACCTAACGAGGTCTCCGAAGCTGTATCCAAAAAGTAAGATTAGGATTGCTATCGAAGCCCCCAGAGCGAGTCTGAACGTCGACACTAACCAGTAGTACTTCACAAGCCTCTCGACGTTCTTCTCGCTGAGCAGCTTATTCTCGACGAAGTCTCTGATCCTGTCGCCGATCATTTAACCGTAGGCGAACATCAGTATGAAGCTTATGACGAGTCCGAAGATCACTATCGTCTCCGGTATAACCGTGAACAGCAGACCGAGTCCCAGGAAGCCCCTGTCCTCAGCTATCGCTCCCACAGCTGCCGCACCTATGCCGCTCTCGCCCGCTCCGGCTCCTATGCCAGCGAGTCCTACAGCCAGTCCAGCCCCTATAGCGGCGCAGCCCTTTATAAACGCCTCGTCACTTATCAAAGCTTCCGCCATTCTCAACCACCTCCTACTCCTCTATAAACTTCTTAATTCTCCCAAACGGAGCGTAAGCCCTACCACCACCTTCGAAGAACTTCGTGAAGAACTCCACGTAGTGCAGACGCAACGACTGTAAGCCGGGGTCGAGGATTCCCAGCAGCAGGTTTCCGAAGTGACCTATGAGCAGCAGCAGTATTGCGAGAGGCAGTATAGCCATGCCGGGCGGTGTTCCGACCTTGATAGCCAGGTAGTTTATGACGAAGGCTATGTAGACCGACGACAGCCCGATAGCCAGCAGTCGCGCGTAGCTGATTATCTGCCCGAACCACGTGAGCAGCTCGACAGCCATGAAGATTCCGTAGACACCCATCTTCGGGATCTCCGCCTTCAGGAAGAGCGCGAACCACACAACTATAAGCGGAAGAGCTACCTTGTAGAAGACGTTGGCTCCGCTCTCCCAGCCGTCTACGAGTCCTGGAATCGGCAGCGGAGGAGCGTTGGGCGGTGGAGGCGGCAGTATCTCCCCGAAACCGTTCGGCGGAGGATACGAGAAGACTCCGAGGTTGTATGCAAATCCGAGGATCATCATCACAAGTCCGAGGACGCCGATGAACCAGCTGCCCTTTTCGAGGACCGCCTCTTTGAACCCGTGCTCGACGTAAACGTTGTAGAACCCCAGCGCGAATCCCCAGAGCATTTTGAACATACCTATTGCCAGAACGATGAACATCAGCGCCTTCACTCCGAACTCCTCGACTCTATCGAAGATCGGGTGGTGGTGGTTGAACTCGTAAAGAGCGTAAAGCAACCCGCCGGCGAAGTGTACCTCTTCAGCTTCCTCGAAGCCGGGGACGACGAAGGGTCCGAAGAACTCCCCGTATATGAAGCCGAAGATAATCGAAGATATTCCGCAGTACACTCCTATGTTAAGTAGGCGCTGCCAGCCCTCGGTCTTGAATATCCTCTTCATGTAGAGGGCGAGGAGGGTTATCAGCAGACCGTAACCCATGTCCCCGAGCATCATTCCGAAGAAGATCGTGAAGAAGATCGACATTATCCAGGTGGGGTCGAGTTCCTTGTAGCGGGGCGTTGCGTACGTGAGTGTGAAGACCTCGAAGTTTCTCACGCCGGGAGGATTGCTGAGTTTCGTCGGAGGAACGTCTCCCTTCTCCTCCTCAAGAATTTCAACCGAAACGCCGCCCGCTTCAACCTGTCTCCTGAACTCTTCGAAATTCCTCGCCGGGACGTAGCCGACGATTACGAACGTGTACTTGGACACGAGTGTTCTCAGCGGAAGTTCGGATTTATCGAGCTCCGAGCTGAGGTACTCCTCTATCGCCAGGAGGAGTTCGGTCTCTCTGACCTTTATCTCCTCTATCTCCGCTTCGAGCTGCTTCCTCTTCTCCTGCAGCTCGTTCTTCTCTCTCTCTATCTCCGCAATTCTGGCGTCGTAGTCCTCGATGTCCGGAACAGCTATCTCTCTGAACCCGAGAGTCTGGAGAACCTTGAACACCTCTTCGCCGTGCTCAGCCTTCACGAACACGGCGACTACGAGCTCCTTACCGTAGGTTACCTTTACGATGTCGAAGAGGTCCGTTACCTTCCTGATCTCCTCGGTGGGGTCTTCCTTGACGAACCCGACGAAAGTTGCCAGACTCCTGTAACCCTTCAGAAGCTTCGGCGGAATGCCTATGAGTTTGAGCGGCTCTATAATCTTCAGCTCTTCATCCAAGGCTCTTATCCTTTCTTCTATGCTCTTTATCTCTTCAATCCTCTTCCCTATCTGCTCGTTGTACTCTTCGAGCTTTCTGCTAAGCTGCTCCTCGATCTCCTTGCTCCTGTACTTCCTCTTCGGAACTATCCGCGAAGGGTCGATCTTCAGGTATGAAATGTAGCTCCTGAGCTGCAGAAGGTTTCTGGATATTGTCGAAGCTTTCTCCAGCGGCTCGCCGGTTTTGAAGTACTCCTCCTCCTTCGGGTCCTCTATGTGCAGGAGGTTTAGCCTGTAGAGGAGGTCGGATACACTTTCAAGTCTTTCGCGCGGTCCCACTACGGAGACCTTAACCATTCGTTCGGGCTTAAGCATGTTCGACCGACCTCACGAACTCTTCGTAAAGAAAATCGACGGCTTTCTGAATGTTCGACTTCCCTCTGCTCTCGAACTCCTCTATCTCCTTCATCCTCGCCTTCCTTATCTCCTCCTTCTGCTGCTCTATTTCAGCCCTGGCTTTTTCGAGGATCTCGGCTTTAACCTTCGCAGCCTCCGCCTCCGCCTCCTCGATTATCTTCCGAGCCTCCATCTTGGCTTGAAGAATCTTGTTCTTCTTCTCTTCTTCGGCAGCCCTGATTTTTTCTTCGGCTTCATTCTCGGCTTCCTTAATTTTCTCAAGTATTTCGGCTCTGTCCATGGTTATCACCCGTAAGTGATCAAACGCGTCCAGCGAGCGTGTTCGAAATCTTATTTAAGTTTTGTTTTTTTGAACCAGCCATTTCTGTTACGATAAATAATTGCATGTAAAAGAAAAGGGTTTATAATTAAATCGCAAACGGGCTGTGTGCGCGTAGGTGTATTCGTCTGTCACTGCGGTCTCAACATCGCGAGAACTGTGGACGTCAAGGAAGTCGTGGAATACGCAAAAAACCTCCCCGACGTTGTTTACGCTAAAGACATAGACTACGCCTGCTCCGACGCCGGGCAGGAGGAAATCGTCAGCGCAATAAGGGAGCACGGACTCGAAGCCATCGTAGTCGCCGCCTGCAGCCCTAAGCTCCACGAGGCTACGTTTCGCAGAGCTGCGGCGAGAGCCGGTCTGAACCCCTACATGGTGGAGATAGCAAACATCCGGGAACAGTGCTCTTGGGTCCACCAGACGAAGCCGAAGGCTGCGACTGCGAAAGCCAGGGACCTTGTCAGAATGTCCGTCGCGAAAGCGAGGACCAACAGACCCCTGCAGCGGAGGAAGAAGGAGGTAAAGAGGAGCGTAGCCGTCATAGGAGGAGGCGTCGCTGGGATCGAGGCAGCACTCACGCTTGCGGAGGCGGGTGTTAAGGTTTACCTCATTGAAAAGAGACCGTCGATAGGCGGACACATGGCTCTGCTCAACGAAGTCTTTCCGACGAACGACTGCTCGATATGCATACTAGCCCCAAAGATGAGCGACGTGTGGAACCACGAGAACGTAGAGGTGATAACGAACGCGGAAGTAGAGGAGGTCAACGGTAGCGTGGGAGATTTCAGGATAAAGGTCGTGAGGCACCCCAGGTTCGTCGACGAGAGCAAGTGCAAAGGTTGCATAGACGACTGCAGCAGCGTGTGTCCCGTCGAGGTTCCAAGTGAGTACAACTTCGGAATGGGTCCAAGAAAAGCTATCTACATACCTTTTCCGCAGTCGACTCCTCTTTACGCTGTCGTGGACTGGGAGCACTGCATAGGCTGCAGACTTTGCGAGAAAGCCTGCCAGCCTAAAGCCGTCGACTTCGGACAGCAAGCTGAGAAGCTGGAAATAGAGGTCGGGGCTATAATAGTGGCTACCGGATACAGGGTGTTCGACGCACGCAAAGTCCCCGAACTCGGCTACGGCAAATTCCCGAACGTGATAACGACTTTCGAACTCGAAAGGTTGCTGTCCGCAAGCGGACCGACGAAGGGCAAGCTCCTGCGTCCGTCCGATTCGTCGAAGCCTAAAAAGATAGCCTTCATCCAGTGCGTCGGAAGCAGGGACGAGAGATTCAACAGGTACTGCAGCAGAGTCTGCTGCATGGCGAGTCTGAAGAACGCGTACGCTATAAAGGAGAGATATCCAGACACAGAGGTTACGATATTCTACATCGACATCAGGGCTTTCGGAAGGATGTACGAGGAGTTCTACAAGAGAGTGCAGGAGAAGGGCGTCAGGTTCGTCAGAGGGAAGGTCGGCGAGATCACGGAGCTCGAAAACGGGAATCTGATCGTCAGCTACGAGAGCACGCTCGAGGGGGAGGTAAGACTCGAAGAGTTCGATTTAGTCGTCCTTTCGATAGGCTTGGAAGGGGAGAACGAAATCGCCCAGAAGCTCGGCATAGGCGTAGGTGAGGACGGTTTTCTCGAAGTCGCGCATCCTAAGCTAAGACCGGTCGATACAAACGTCAAGGGGATTTTCGTCGCTGGATGCGCCAGCGGACCTAAAGACATACAGGACAGCGTTGCGTCGGCTGGGATGGCCGCCTCCAAGGCTCTGCAGCTGATATTCAGCGGAGAAACCGAGTTCGACCCATACAACGCCTTCGTCGACGAGGAGAAGTGCATCGGATGCAAGATCTGCGAAAGTGTCTGCGAGTTCAAGGCGATAAGCGTGAAGAAAAAAGCAATCGTCGACGCCGAAGCTTGCACGATGTGCGGAATTTGCGTCGCCGCGTGTCCTACGGGTGCGATAGACATGGGTTACTTCAGCAACGAGGGTATAGAAGCTATGATCGATGCACTCGCAGCTGAGAAGAACATCGACCCTCTAGTGCTCGTCTTCGCCTGCTGGTACTGCGGTTACGGGGCAGCAGATTTAGCGGGAACGATGAAGATTCAGTACGATCCGAATGTCAGAATTATTCGCGTCCCGTGTACGGGAAGAATAGATCCGGAGTGGATCCTGAGAGCGCTCGAAAAGGGGATAGACGGCGTGCTCGTAGTCGGTTGCAGAATGGGAGAGTGCCACTTCAAGTACGGAAACTTCAAGGCGAAGGACAGGATCGACGCTATCTTAGAGCTTTTGAAAACCGTCGGAATGGAAGATCGCGTCGCATACGCGTGGCACTCAGCCGGAGAGGCTGAGGGTTTCGCGAAGGACGTAAATGAATTTGTCGAGAAGATCCGTGGAATAAAGAAAGATCGTAGCTGAGGCTAAAAGCAAGAGAGTGTCCTTCGCAGTCACCTTTCCCGGCATCGCGACGACCTTGTAGCTGTAGCACTTGGAGTATAGAGCCTCCGCGAGCCCAACACTTCTGAGCACAGCGAGAGCTGCTGAGACCTTGAGGATTTTTACTCTCGACGTCTGAACTTCCCTGATGTTTCCGTAATCCCAGAGGAGGAGGTGAAAGAAGGAAACGGCTACGCAAACAGCACTAACGGCTTTCTCCGGCACACGTAGCAGCAAGAGCGCTGAGGCGAGCTGGGAAGTCCTCGCGAACAGGACGAGAGAGCCAGCCGAGATGATGGCTGCGAAAGTAAGCGCGAGCTTCAGAGACTGCGGATACGCCAGAGCAGAAATTGCGAAGAAGACGAACAGCGGAGAGAGTGTGCGGAGCAGTTTGAGGGATTCGAAGTTCGTAAAGATCGAAGAGACGATCAGAGCGAGGAGGGCAGAGTCTTCTCCGAAGTAAGAGGAGAGGCAGAGGATAAGAGATGATGCCAGAGCTACTCTGCCCTCAACTCCACCACGCGGTCGCATAGCTTCGCCAACGCCTCGTCGTGAGTTGCTATTAGAGCCGTCTTCCCATAGAGTCTGAGGAGTCTGACGAGCTTCACCCTGAAATTCGGATCCTGCCCAGCCGTAGGCTCGTCGAGCAGAACCACGTCGTGCTTGAAGGCTTTGGCGATAGCCAGCCTCTTCATCTGTCCGTAGCTCAGCGACTGCGGATGTCTGTCCGCTAAGTGAGAAAGTTCGAACTCCTCGAGCAGGTCGCACTCATCCGCGACGCGCTTTGCTGCAAGATGGTAAGCCGGATGCTGCAGAACGAGTCCGACGCTCATTCTGCGCTTCTTCATATCTCTCGCTGTTTCTATGAGCATCCTCGTCTTCCCTACACCGTTGTCCCCAGTTATTGCGACAAGTTCTCTTTTTCTAAGCGAAAGAGGTTCGTAAACTACTTCTCCAAGCTCCACTTCCGGTATTTCAACCTCCTCGACCTTCAACCCCATGTCCACGACGTCGAAGTGCTTCGCGAACTCTATCCTGTGCTCCGCCACGACGTGCGGGTAGTCCTTCAGAACCTTTATCACGCGCTTCGCGTTCCTCCTACTCAGAAAAGCAAAAGGCTCGTCAAGCAGAATTATCGCACCGCTCGTAATGGCTGCGGCTATTTCGACGAGCTGAAGCTCCCCGCTCGAAAGCCCCGTTAACCTCCTATCGGCGAGGTGTCCTATTCCAACTTCCTCAAGGACGTCCTCTGCAACCTTCTTCGCCTCCGAAACGCTGCAACCCCTCTGTATCAGCGGGAACATCACCTCTTCCAGAACCTCACTGCACGTAACCATCTCCTCCACCCTCTGAGAGACCAGAAAAGCTTTTTCGCAGCTCGGCGGTGTTCCGAGAACTACAACCCTCCCCCTCAGAGTCCCGCCGTAGAGCTTCGGTATCGCTCCGCTGATCAGCCTTAGTATCGTGCTCTTCCCGCACCCCGTTGGACCTACTATCATCTCGCCGCCCTCGAATTCGTGGCTGAAACCCCTGAGCCCCACGGCTCCGTTAGGATAGATGTACTCCTCGACTTCAACGCTTATCAAGCTCGATTCCCCTCTCAACGAGCAGCCTTCGAATGTAAAGGTAAGCCGCAACGGCTGCGACGTGGTCGACAAAGAGGTCTTGCGGAACGAATATCGCGACGCCGGTGAGGAAAACCAGGAGGGGTCCGGAGACGTCAAACCCGAGCTTCGACGCGAAGACTTCCAGCCTCTGAAGGACGTTCGGGTCGAGAGAAGTGTACGCGTACAGGACCGCGAAACCCATCGCGTATATCGGAACGGAAGCCACAGCTGCTACGATCCAAAGTTTCACGGCGCTTCCGCTCACCCTTTCCTTCAGCAAGCCAGCCAAGTAAGCTGCGACGACGAAACCGTAAATGTACCCCGACGTTGGTCCGAACAAGACTGCTATTCCTCCACCCCCGGAAGCTACCGGGAGTCCGACGGCGATCATTCCTACGTAGATCAGCATGGCAACCGCCGCATACCTGCCGAGCAAAAAAGCCGAAAGCATAACCCCGAAATTCTGCATCGTATACGGAACCACGCCGATCTTAAAGCTCACCTGAGCCGACAGAGCCGTGAGCGCTGCCATCGCTATGGCTAGGGCGAACCTCAAGTAGTTAACCATGCGCGGGCATGAGGTTTACAACTTTTAAGTTTTGCGTTTATCGAAAA
>JBEVCD010000019.1:0-30420 GCA_040514265.1 Archaeoglobaceae archaeon
GTAAACTCGTAAAGGAACCGGGATCCACTGAGGCTATGCTAACAAGCCTCTCAGAGTGAGAGTCCAGCAAGTTTTTTAAGGTGCCCCAGCCCGGCAGCGAGGTGTTTTCCTCAAAGATATACGGAAGCTGGAGGGAGATACAGTTCGAGAAGTTCGAAGCGATATTCGAAGCGATCGAAGAACTGGACGTAGAGCTGGGTCTTACGCTCGACCTCGGAGCGGCGAACGGGTTCCTGAAGGAGTTCATGGTTGCAAGGGGGATCGAGGCAGAGGTCGTAGCCCTCGACATCGACGGCGACACTTTAAAGCTCAATCCGTCCGAGCATTTGATTGTAGCTGACGGTAACGCGCTCCCGTTCGGCTGCGAAGTCTTCGACTCCCTGTTCTGCATCGACGTGGCTCATCTTCTCGAGCGGCTCGACATTTCGTGTGTGAAAGATGGGGGGCTCGTAGTCTTGGCCTTACCCTACAGACACGCGGAGAAGTTTGAGAAGATCAAGGGTCAACTGGATGCGGAGATTGCGGTAGAGTTCGTAATAAATGGAAGAGAAAAAGAAATAGTTGCGATAATGTTCAAAGTTCCGCAAGTATCTCGTCGAGGAGCTTCAGGTACTCTTCCTCCCTCCTCCAGAGATTTCCGAAGCTCATAGCAGCGTTGGGGTGGTAGTAGCGGTCGATCGCTATCGCCCTGATGTGGGGAGCGAAGTTCTTGATTGCAGCCAGCATCTGCGAGCCGTGGTAGTATGTGCTGCCGAGCATTAGAACGAGGTCGTAGTTTCCGTTGCCGTCGAAGCCCTTCCACTCCGGATCGAGTAGGAACTGCGTTAGCTCGTGCAGAACCGCCTCTCTAACATTGTTGCCCTTGTAGCCAGCTTCGACAAACTTCCTGATCACTCCTCCGGTGGCGGCTATCTGGATGCCCTTCTCCGCGAACTTTAGAACCCTCTTGAACATCTCCTCGCTCAGGTCGGGTCCGACTATAAGCAGAGGTCGCTTGGCTTTCTTTATCATGTTCGCTACAGGTCTGCCCTTCTCCAGTAGCGTCGCCATCTTCGGTCCGGGGATGTTCGCAGCGTCGAAAGGCTGCTCGAATGCCTTGGGCATCTCCACCACCTCACAGCGTCATGAAACCTTCCCTAAACAACCTCTCCACGTTGGTCGGGTTGAAGCCAGCGTAGTAGGGTCTTATCGGACCCTCAACGATCTTCTTCCTCTGCCAGTCTATCTTCCACCCGTGCTCGTCTTCGAGTATCTTCAGGAGCTCCTCCCTCTTTGCAAGCGGCAGGTCACTCTCGGTTCTGACGTAGAGGTGCCAGTCGTCCGGCATCTTTCCGAGGTACTTCAGGCTCAGCTCTATGTAGTGCGTGAGCTTGATCGACCTCCCCCTGTCGGTGTCGTTCGGGCGGAAACATAGCTTCGCTATGAGCGGTATAGCCTCCTCGATCGTTTCAGCTGCAACGAGCAGATCCTGCGGAGCTGGTTCTATCCTGACGCGCTGTCCCGTTCTGACGTCGTAGACCATCCAGTCCTCGTCGTTGTAGGGTCTGCCGAGGAAAGCCCTTCGATACTTGCTGCCATGCGGTCCCACTACCACCGGAATTCCGAGCCTGTTGACGCCAGTAGCTATACTTGCAGCCTTCTGGCTGTAGGCACCCCAGGCAACTCCACAAGCGCCAACTCTGTTCAGGATGTAGTCTGCAATCTCTTCGAAGTTCGCCCTGATGTTTCTCTTCGCGAATATCCTCGCAACCTTTATCGCAGCACCGTGTATGTGGGCGTTGCTCACACAGCTTCCCAGGTTAACCACGCAGCCGCCGTCGAAGTCGTCACGGTACTTCTCGTAAACGGTCAACCCCTCCTCGTCCTTGTAGAGTCCAGCATCCATAGCCATGCAACCTGTCGTTACGACGATGTAGTTGCGCGATGCGAACTCGTTGATTATCGTGTAAGCGTCCTTCGTCCCGTTCGGGTAGTTGCTGCAGCCCACGACAGCCACTATTCCCGGAATCGTTCCAAGAACTATTGGGGCTCCGACGTTCCTGATCTCCGAATCCCTGACGGGTCCTCTTCCTCTCCTGACCTTGCCCTTCTCGTTGATTATCCGCTGCCACGCGGCGAAGTTGAACACGTCGATTATCGGAATGTTCCTCGGACACACCTGCTCGCATCTTCCGCATGCTATGCAGACGTCCCACAGCTCTTCGAGCTTCTTTCTGTTACCTTTCTCCGCTTCCTCCATCGCGTCGCCGATTCTTATGCCCTGCGGACATGCTATCGTGCAGTTTCCGCACTGCGTGCAAGCCTTGACGTAATTCTCAAACTCCTCCTCGCTCAGCACCGGCTTGAAGTCGTCTCCCCTCTTCTTCCTCCTAGCCCTGGCAACTTCAACAGCCACCTCCCCGACCTTCAGCGGATCGAGGATTACAACCCCCGGAGCTCCGCCGAGCAGATACTCTACAATCTTCTTCGGTTCCTCCTTCGTCATGTCCGGAAGCGCGTGCATCGCTTTCTCGTTCGTGCAGATCACGGGTATTCCGAGCTTCTTCGTGTGGTAGAGTATGTCCGCCCTTATGCACTGCTCGTCGATGACGATGACGTCGGCTATTCCGGCTCTTATAGCCTTAAGCTGCCTTCCGAGCGATCCGACGATCTTCGCCTTGGCGTAGTATCTCGAAGTGTCGTGGGCTGTGCAACAGATTCCGCAAAGCTCCACCTCGTCTTCGAGGTTGTTCTCCTGGATGTAGTCGGCTATGTTGAAAGCCGGCGGGGCGTGGTGACCTATGACTAAGATTACGGCTTTGCTCCTGTCGACGACGCCCATTCCGATCTCTATCAGAGGTTGATTGCTCTCACCCTTCGGAAGTCCGAAAGCGCAGATCTGGGCTATGTCGGCGATCTCTTTGCCGAGGGCATCCATCATTCCGAGGTGGAAAGCTTTGCTTTCGTAGTCGAGGTAGCTGCCCTCCTGCCCCGTGTGAACTGAGTCGAGAACCTGCGTTATCTGCTCCTCGACGTAGCGGAGAGCCCTTTCGAGGTCAGCGAGCGTCTTCGGCTTTATGCCAGTTATCAGCTGCGTCAGTGGAGCCACCTCGGCTATTTCTGGACCCAAATCGACAGGAATCTCGTCAAGCTTCTTGCCGGTGATGTGCTCGATGTCGTGGAGCAGATGTCTCGCATGCCCGGTGTGGCAGGCGGTTCCTACAGCAACTGCGAGTGTTACTATTCTCGCTGTCTGTGCAGCTAGGTCGATTCCGCAAGCCCCGCGCTTGTTGCCCGTCAGATCACACTTACCCATCGTGCAGAGGCAGCACATGTCGCAGTAGGGGGCGTAGAAAGGCTTGTAGCGCTTCAGAAGGAAGAAGTCCCAGTCCCTGAGCGTTGCGATGCTCGGGAACGGCGTAGGACCCATCGGAGCCCACTCTTCCTCCTCTTCGACGACCTCGCCGATCTTTATTGTGACGTTCCTGAGCTCGTCAATAATGAGTCCTCTGCCGAACTCTACAGCCATGCTTTCACCTCAGCAGCTTTACGACCATCAAAATTTTAGGATTTTCGATTTTTGGTGTTAAGCTTTGATGTGAATGTTGTGAATTCCAAAGCGTTAAAAGCTCCGCGTAGACCGAAAACGGGTGAGGGTTTACGTTATAGACTCGACGGCTATATTCAGGAGGAGGGCGATTTACGAGAACATGGTAACCGTTCCGGAAGTCGTAGCGGAGATTCTGGACGAGGGTTCGGAGCTGTACTTCAGCGTTAAAAATCTGAGAGTGGAAGAGGCTAGCGAGGAGAGCACGAGAAAGGTGATCGAGGTCGCGAAGAGGACAGGGGACATACACAAACTTTCGAAAACGGATCTGAAAGTTTTAGCCAAAGCTCTGGACGAGAAAGCGAGGGGAAACGATGTTGTGCTCGTAACGGACGATTACGCAATCCAGAACGTCGCCATCGAGCTCGGAATCCCTTTCGAAGGTGTGATACAGAGGACGATATCGGGAAGTGTGAGGTGGGTCAAGAAGTGCCGGGGGTGTGGTAGAAAAATTGATAGTGACGTGTGTCCGGTTTGCGGTAGTGAAGCCGTGGTAAGGAGGGTAAAGGATGAGGGTAGAAACTCTCGTAGAAAAGGCGAGAAAGCTTAAGGAGAAGGGTCTCAGCACCGAAGAGATAGCGGACGAGCTGAACGTTTCAAGAGAAACAGCCATGTGGCTGCTTACGAGAGCTACGGAGGAGCCTCCGAGCGACATCTATGTCGAGTGGAGGAACGCGACGAAGCCTTCGAGGCTCCGCTTCCTAGCTGCTGCGCTCGTGGATATCATAAACGAGAGGATCGAGGAGGAGATAGACGTCATCGTCGGTGTGGCAACGAGCGGAATACCGCTCGCCACGATGGTCGCCGAGGAACTCGGGGCTGAACTGGCCATATACTATCCGAGGAAGTTCAGGGTTGGCGAGGGTGGCGGCGTTCTGAGCGAGAACTTTGCGAGAGTTTCCGGCAAGAACTGTGTGATCGTCGACGACATAATATCCACTGGGAGAACCATAAAGGAGGCTGCGGAGATCGTGGAAAACTCCGAGGGTAATGTTCTCTGTGCAGTGGTTATAATCGACAAGCGCGGCGAAGCCATCGACTCGATTCCAGTATACAGCCTCATGAAGGTTCTGAGAATCTGATGAGGGTCACGGTGGTCATCCCCACTCTAAACGAGGAGGAGGCGATAGGGGAGGTAGTCGAGAGGTTCGTGGAGCTTGGCTTCGACGTTCTCGTCGTCGACGGTCACAGCACGGACAGGACGAGGGAGATAGCGGAAGCCAAGGGTGCGAGGGTAATTCTGCAGACGGGCTTCGGGAAGGGACAAGCCGTGGCTGAAGCTTTCGAGATCGTCGACAGCGAGGTCGTCGTGCTCATCGACGGTGACGGCAGCTACCTGCCCGACGAAGTTTTCAGGCTGCTCGAACCAATAGAGAGCGGAAAAGCCGACCACGTTGTCGGAAACAGGTTTTCGAGCTACGAAAAGGGTGCATTCACGAGGCTCAACCTCATAGGAAACAGAATTCTCAACGCCTTCTTCCGCTTCGCGTACGGCGTCGAGCTTCACGACATACTTTCGGGCTACAGAGCTCTGAGGAGGGAAGTCTACAAGAGCGTCGAGTTGAGAAAGCACGGCTTCGAAGTCGAAACGGAACTTACGGTGGAGACGTTAGCCAAGGGGTTCAGGATATTCGAGGTGCCGATAACTTACAGGCGCAGAGAGGGCAGGACGAAGTTGAAACCGATAAGAGACGGTTTCAGGATAGCGAAAACGATATACGAGCTCATAGGTCGCTACAGCCCGGCTAGGCACCTCTACATATTCGGAGTTCTGCTACTCGTCCTCGGAATCGTTACCGGTGTCTACGTCACCCTCGAATGGCTCAGGGGGATTTCGCACTACCTTCTCGCAGTGCTCACAGCTCTGCTGATAATGGCGGGAATGCAGACACTGACCTTCGGGCTGATAGCCGACTTCATATTCAGGGCAAACGTGGAGTTCCGCAAGGAGCTCAGGAGGCTGAGGGAACTTTATGAACGTAAAGAAGATTGAGAGCCTTTTCAACGAGCCGCTGCACGAGCTCGGCGCTAGGGCGGATGCTATGAACGACTATGTTACCTTCGTCGTGAACAAGCACATAAACTACACCGACGTGTGCGAAGTCCGTTGCCCGCTTTGCGCCTTCAGCAACAGAAGAGGATACACGATGAGCGTCGATGAGATCGTGGAGGAGGCTGTGAAAGCTGAAAAGTCGGGAGCTACGGAGGTTCACATCGTCGGTGGGCTCAACCCGGAGCTCGGGATCGAATACTTCGAGGAGGCGTTCAGAAGAATAAAGGAAAGAACCGGACTAACGATAAAAGCCCTCACGGCTAGCGAAATCCTTTACTACGCCAGGAAGGAGCGGACTAGCGTGAGGGAGTTCCTGTCGCGACTCAGAGACGTAGGTTTAGCAGCCCTGCCCGGAGGCGGAGCTGAGATACTTGCAGACGACGTTCGCAGGGTTATAAGTCCGCGCAAGTGCAGCAGCGAGGAGTGGCTGAGGGTCATGAGGATAGCCCACGAGCTCGGGCTGAAGAGCAACGCGACGATGTTATTCGGTCATGTGGAGAGCATCAAGCACAGAGCCCTCCACCTTTACAGACTCAGAAAGCTTCAGGAGAAGACCGGAGGATTCGTGTCCTTCATCCCTCTCCCCTTCCACCCCGAAAACACCCGGCTGAAGGCTAGAGGGCTCGTAAGAGACAGGACAGGGGTTGCTGATATACTCAGGACTATAGCCGTTTCGCGCATAGTCCTCGAAAACTTTAGGAGTGTGAGAGCGTACTGGGTTCTTCTCGGCGAAAATCTGGCGAGCGTCGCGCTGCGCTACGGAGCCAACGACCTCGACGGCACGGTGATGGGTGAAAAAATCGGGCACGCTGCCGGAGCCAAGTCGCCGACGCAGCTGAGCGTGGAGAGGCTGGTAAGGATTGCGAAGGCTTCGGGCAAGAGGGTCGCGCAGCGCGATACGTTCTGCAACGTTTTGAGGTGGTTCGACTGATAGGCAAGTTCGGCTTCCTCAACAACTACCTCCCCTACTACCACGTGAACGGGAAAGTCGTCGAGGCTAGCCCGAAGGAAATGGCGACGATGCTTCTCGAAGGAAAAATCGTATACGCTCCCGTCCCCAGCTTCTTCTATCTCAGAAACAAGGAGATACTCCGGATCTACAGGTTCTGCGTCGCAAGCGACGGGAGGGTTTTGAGCGTAGCGGTTTTTTCGAAGAGCGGAAAGCTTGGAGAAAGGATCGGCGCAACGACGAAGTCCGTTACTTCGGTAAACATGCTGCGAATAATACTGGCTGAGAGGGGAACGAGAGCGAAGATCTTCGAAGTCGACGCCCCAGACATCGCGAGGTTCGACTCCGTTCTGCTCATAGGTGACGAAGCCCTGAGGGCTCTGCTGAAATACAGGGTTGCGATGGACGTCGGAGAAGCTTGGAAAGATCTCACGGGACTTCCAGCCGTCTTCGGAGTGTCCGCCTCACTCAAAAACGTTGATGCAAGTAGATACGACGAAATGATACTCGAATCGACGAGAAAAGCATATGAGAACTTCGAAGAGGTCGTTTCTTCGGCTGCGAAAGCTTTCCGATACCCTGAGGAGCTCGTGAGGGAGTACTTCTCGCTGCTGAGGTTCGAGCTGAGAGAAAAAGAGAGAAGGGGGCTGAGGGAATTTGAGGAGCTTGCAAGAGCTCACAAGCTGCTATAAACCGCTGGAGCTCTTCGAAGCTCCGATCCACGAGCTCTTCAGCGCCGCGGACGAGCTCCGCCGCTGGAAGTGCGGAGACACGGTCACCTTTGTAGTAGAGAGGAACATAAACTACACAAACGTGTGCGTTTCGAAGTGCAAGTTCTGTGCATTCTACGCAAGAAGCGAGGGTGAAGCGTTCGTCTTAAGCAAGGAAGAGATCGTTTCGAGAGTAGCCGAAGCCGTTGCCAGAGGAGCTACGCAGATAATGCTGCAGGGAGGACTCAATCCGGAGCTCGGGATCGAATACTTCGAGGACATCTTTCGGGAGATAAAGTCCCGCTTCGACGTTCATCTTCACAGTCTCTCAGCCCCAGAAATCGTGTTTCTCGCGAAAAGAGAGAAAATGAGCATTAGAGAAGTTCTGTCCAGGCTGCGAGATGCCGGTCTCGACTCTCTGCCCGGAGGCGGAGCTGAGATACTTGCAGACGACGTTCGCAGGGTTATAAGTCCGCGCAAGTGCAGCAGCGAGGAGTGGCTGAGGGTCATGAGGATAGCCCACGAGCTCGGGCTGAAGAGCACAGCAACGATGATGTTCGGTCACGTAGAAGACAGGAAGCACGTGATCGAGCACCTGATGAAGATAAGGAAGCTTCAGGAGAAGACGGGAGGCTTCACAGCCTTCATCCCTTGGACCTTTGAGCCCGGGAACAGCGAGCTGCAAGTTGAGAGGGCTTCCCCCGTGGATTACCTGAAGGTCGTGGCGATATCCAGAATTTTACTCGACAACTTCAGGAACATCCAAGCTTCTTGGCTCACGCAGGGTATCGAAGTCGCAACTCTATCGCTGCTCTGCGGAGCCAACGACCTCGGCGGAGTCATGCTCGAAGAGAACGTTGTCAGGGCTACCGGAAAGCCCGTGCGGTTCCTGAGCTTGGAGGAGATAGTCGGAGCTGCCAAGTCCCTCGGAAGACCAGTAGCGCAGAGGGACACATACTACAGAATTCTCAGATACTTCTGAGTAACAGCTTCAAGCTCCTTCGTTCGAGTAAGTCCATCTGAGGGGCATACCAGCTACTCGAAGCTTTATATGCTGAAGAAACAAAACTTCTTCGATGGAGCTGAAGTTCGACGAGCGCGGATTGATACCGGTAATAGCGCAGGATGCGCGCACTAAAGAGGTGCTGATGCTAGCCTACGCGAACAGAGAGGCTGTAGAAAAGACCCTCCAGACAGGCTACGCCCACTACTGGAGCAGAAGCCGGAGGAAGCTGTGGATGAAAGGTGAGACTTCGGGAAACGTGCAGAAGGTAGTTGAGGTGCGCGTGGACTGCGACGGTGACGCTCTGCTCTACATCGTGGAGCAGGAAGGTAACGCGTGCCATACGGGCAACAGAAGTTGCTTCTTCAGGAGGTTGGAGCTATGAAGTTCGTGCTCGACACGAGCGTGATAATTTCTGGAAAAGCGACCGAGATGCTGGAAAAGAGTGAAATAGGCGGCACGATCATAATCCCGGAAGCTGTCATAGCCGAGCTCGAAGCACAGGCTAACTTCGGCAGAATGAGTGGATTTCAGGGGCTGAGAGAGATCGAAAAGATAGTTTCGATGGCGAAGGAGAGGGGTTACGAGGTGATCTTCGCCGGTGAGAGACCGAAGCTCGAACAGATAAGACTGGCACCCGGAGGGGAGATAGACAACATGATCCGCGAGGTCGCCGCTGAGTTTGGTGCGACGCTGGTTACGTCGGACAGGGTGCAGCACATGGTTGCGAGAGCTAAGGGAATGCCAAGTATTTACATCAAGCCCGAAGTCGTCAGACCTGAGGACACGAAGATCATGTCCTTCTTCACCCCTGACACCGCAAGTGTTCATCTGCGAGAGGGTGTTCCGCCCTACGCGAAGAGGGGAAGAATAGGAGATCTGAAGCTCGTGAAGCTCCGGGAGGAGCCCATGACCTATGAGGAGCTGAGCGAGATAGCAAACGAGATACTCGAAGCCGCGAGGCAGGACGAGGAGAGCAGCGTGGAAATAGAGCGCAGGGGGGCTACGGTTGTTCAGCTGAGGGAGCTTCGAATAGCGATTGCCGAAAGACCGTTCGCCGACCGGATGGAGATAACGGCGGTGAGACCGATAGCGAAGGTGACCATAGACGAATACGGCGTCAGCGAAGAGCTGAAGAGGAGGTTAGTTGAAAGGCAGCGCGGAATACTGATAGCAGGTCCGCCAGGAGCTGGAAAATCGACCTTCGCCGCGAGCGTCGCGAACTACCTCCACGAGATGGGGTTCATCGTGAAGACCATGGAAAGCCCGCGGGACCTCATGGTGAGGGACGAGATAACGCAGTACGCTCCGCTCGAAGGCAGGATGGAGCTGACAGCAGACATACTGCTGCTCGTAAGACCGGACTACACGATCTACGACGAGCTGAGGAGGACGGAGGACTTTCAGGTCTTCGCCGACATGCGACTCGCCGGGGTGGGGATGATAGGAGTAACGCACGCTACGAGGGCGATAGATGCGATACAGCGAATGGTGGGAAGGGTCGAGCTCGGAATGATCCCGCAGGTCGTCGACACGGTGATATTCATCGAAGCCGGAAGGATAAAGAAGGTCTACGAGCTGGAGTTCACGGTAAAGGTTCCGACGGGAATGTTCGAAGCCGACCTGGCCAGACCGGTCATCGAGGTTAGGGACTTCGAGACGAAGAAGCTCGAATACGAGATCTACACCTACGGCGAGCAGGTAGTCGTGATGCCGATAGAGAGCGACGAGAGGCTACGAAGAGCTCTGGAGGAGAAGATTTCGAGGTACGTCGACGACTACGAAATAGAGCTCGTTGGCAGACATGCGATAGTCAGGGTTCCTGAGAGGCAGATTTCGAGCCTCATAGGGAGGAAGGGAAAGAGGATAAAAAAGATAGAGGAGGAACTTCAAGTTTCGATCGACGTCGTGCCGAGGGAGCTGGGCGAAGTGGAGGCTTCCGTAGAAGAGACTCCGAAACACTACTTAATCCACGCTCCCGGGCTCGAAGGTAAAACCGTCGACGTCTACGCGGGAGAGGAATACCTCTTCACAGCTTTGGTGAGCAGCAAGGGGACGATAAGGGTCAGAAAGGACAAGGAGGCTGGCAAGAGTCTGAGGCAAGCCCTCGCGAGGGGTGACAGGATAACGCTTCGGGTGGTCGGTTGAGGTTCGCCTTCCTCCTATTTTTCGCGACTTCAGCCCTTCTAGCTTTGATTTCCACGCCCGCCTACGAAGAAGCGGGGATGCAGGTTTTCGAAAACCCCTCCGACCCTGCGAATTCTGCAGTCTACTTCGCACTGATCTTGGCGTTTACGGCTTTCATACTGCTCGCCGCGAAGTTTAAAAAGATCCTCGCTGCCGTCATGTATTTTCTGACCTTTCTATCCGTTTTCTACGTCCTCATCCCGTTCTTCGGCGCTCTCTCCTTAATCGCAGCGGTGGCGATCGTTCTGATGCTGCTGAAGAAGCCGCACTGGATCGTAACAGACGTTTCCGCCATCCTGCTTGCAGCCGGAATATCTGCGATTTTCGGCGTGAGCCTTGAACCTCTGCCGGCTATGCTTTTGCTGACAGCGCTCGCGGTCTACGATCTGGTAGCCGTATACAGAACGAGGCACATGATCAGACTCGCGGAATCCGTGAGCGAGTTCAGCGTTCCCGTGCTCTTCGTCGTTCCTTCGAAGGACAAAAAAGCCTACATGGGAGTGGGAGACGTCGTAATTCCGTGCATACTCGCCGCTTCAGCTCAGAGGTTCAGCAGCACGCCGGAGGTCTTCGGATTCAAGGTCTCCGCACTCGCAACGGTTTTCTGTTCGCTCCTAGCCTTAGCTGCGCTCCTGATTCTGATCGAAAAGAGGGGCGGAGCGCATCCGGGGTTACCCTTCGTAAACTCCGGAGCTATAATCGGATTCTTGCTTGCCGAGCACGCTTTCTGACCTCCACGACCTCCGCCAGTTCTGCGACGTCCTTCTCAATCTCCATGTAGGCCTCGTACCTCGCAATGACATCCTCGCTAGCTCTCGTTTCCGGATGCTTCGCAACCAGAAGTGAGCAGCAGTCCTCGTAGGGGAGTATCGATATCTCGTAGGTTCCTATCTTCTTCGCGAGGGCGATTATCTCCTCCTTGTCGAGACCTATCAGCGGTGGAAGAACTGGGAGCCTCGACGCTGCGTAGATGGTCGCTATGTTGTCGAGGGTCTGGCTCGCGACCTGGGAGAGGCTGTCTCCGGTCACGATAGCCTTCGCCCCCTCCTTTTCCGCTATGTAGTTCGCGATGCGCATCATGCTCCTTCTATATGCCACCATGCGCAGCTTAGCCGGCACCTCCCTAATTATTTCGAGCTGAACCGATTCGAAGGGGACCATGTAGAGTTTCAGGTTGCCCTGAAACTCCGCTAGCTTATCCGCGAGCATCGTTATCTTCCTCCTGACTTCCCTGGAGTGCAGGGTCTCGTTGAAGAAGTGAACTGCGACGACCTCACACCCCCTCTTCATCGCCATGAAAGCAGCAACCGGACTGTCGATGCCTCCGGAGATGAGCGAGATTACTCTGCCAGCCGTTCCAACGGGTAAACCGCCGACACCCTCGATTCGCCTCGAATAGACGTACGCGGCGTCTTCGCATATTTCGACGTAAACCGTGACGCTGGGGTTTTTCAAGTCTACCTTCTTCCCGGTCTTTTCGGCTATGTACCTCCCGACTTCCGCGTTTACTTCTGGCGAAGTTAGCGGAAAGCTCTTGTCGCTCCTCGACGTCTGAACCCTGAAGCTCTCGAAGCTTTCCGGAAGAACTTCCAGAGCTGCCCTCTTTATCTCCTCCAAATCTCTCGAAACCTTCAGACCCACTCCGAAGTATCTGACACCGGGTATCCTGGCGAGCCATTCTTCTAGCCCTTCGAAGTACTCGACTTCGAGCCTTCCGGATTTCCTTCTAACCTTCGCTCCCGTTATCTCGGCTATGTTCCGCATCAGCCTACGCTCGAAGAAATCCCTGTTCTTCCCCTTCACTCCTATCTCTCCGTAGTGAACTACCGCACACTTCACTGAGTGACCTGTGTCGCTAAGAAATATATAATGTAGCGGCAGGTCAAGCAATATGCAAATAGTCCACATCTCCGATCTGCACTTTGGGGAGGAGCTAGTCAGGGAGAAGGTCGTAAAAGCCATAGAGCAGATAAACAAGCTCGAACCCGACCTCGTCATCTTCACCGGCGACGTTTCGTGCTGGGGGATCCATTCAGAGATGCGCGACGCCTACGAAACTCTCCTCGACCTAAATCCGGAGCTAATAGCCGTTCCCGGAAACCACGACGCGAGGAACGACGGGCTGAAGTTTTTCGAGATGTACTTCGGGAACCGCAGAACCTACAGGTCAGAGAACTTGAAGATAATATGCCTCAACAGCACGCAGCCGGACAACGACGACGGGTACGTAGGCGACGAACAGCGCAGATGGCTGAGCGACGAGCTGAGGAGCGACAAGGTATGCATCGTAGCCTTGCATCACCACATAGTCCCGATCCCCAACACCGGCAGAGAGAGGAACGTGCTGATCGATGCGGGCGAAGTTGTAGAAGTCCTGCTGAGCAGCGGCGCTGCCGTCGTTTTAGCTGGGCACCGCCACATGCCGTACTCGGTGCGGTTCATGAGGACGCACATAATACACGCCGGCGCACTCGGCTCTTTCAAGGTTCTCGGCATGCCGGACAACAACTACAACATCATCGAGATATGCGAAAACGAGCTGACGCTGAAACTGGCTTTCGTGGACTACGGCGTCGTGGAGGTAGGGAAGTACAAGATAAAGACTGACGTGCCAGAGTCCGTGGACATATACCACCGGATGGCAAAGCCCAAGAAGGTTCTGTTCCTTTCCAGGAGGAACGCCTGCAGAACTCTGATGGCGGAGGCGATATTCAACAGGATATCGCCGAACAACATGCTCGCCGTCAGCGCGGGAGTTGAGCCGGTCGAAAAACCCGACGAGATGGCTGTCGAAGCCCTCAAGGAAGTCGGCATCAAGATCTCGACCAAGCCGAGGAGGTTCAGGGAGGAAATGCTGAGGGACTTCGACATCGTGGTCGAGTTCGACGATCTCGGTTACGGAGAGCTTTGGAAGATAGAAAAGCCGGAAAACTTCGAAGACTACAGGAGAGTAAGGAGCGAAATATGGAAGAGGGTGGAGGAGCTCGTCAGTAGGATGCTCGTTTTCTAGCCCCAGAAAGCCAGTCCACCCTCGACGCTTCTGGCATCGAATCCGGCTGCGATGAGGATTCGGGACGCTTCGTAAGCTCTGAGACCGAGGGGGCAGATTGTCAGAACGATCTTGTCCCTGGGCAGCTCGTTGAGGCGCTTCCTGAGTTCATGGAGCGGTATGTGGATGCTCTGAACGTCGAGCGGATTCCTGTTCCTCTCCTCCTCGCTCCTGACGTCGAGGATTACGGCTCTTCCCTCCTCAACCAGCTTCCTCGCTTCCTCGGCTCTGACGCTCCTGAGCAAACCTTCGAGCTTGTTCTGAGCTACGTTCGCTGCCGTTATCACTGCGTCGATCGCCGGCGAATACGGTGGAGCGTAAGCGAGATCGAGGTTCGCAAGATCGTCAATCGTGGCACTCCTGGCGATAGCCGTAGCTATCACGTCGATCCTCTTGTCAACTCCGCCGCTTCCCACTATTTGCGCACCGAGCACGCGCCTCGTTTTCCTATCGTAGACGAGTTTGATCCGCATGTTACTCATTCCGGGGTAGTAGTGGCTCCTATCCGGAACGGAAAGGAGCACGGAGTCGGCGTCGAAGTACCTTTTCGCGACGTCTTCACGCAGACCGGTAGTGGCTACGCTGAGGTCGAAGACCTTAAATATTGCCGTTCCGATCACGCCCGGAAATATCGAGTTTCCACCGGTTACGTTGTCTCCTATAACCCTTCCCTGCTTGTTCGCGACGTCGCCGAATGGCGCCACGACTTTTTCGCCCGTGAGAACGTTCTTAGTCTCGACGCAATCCCCTCCGGCGTATATCCTCTCGTCGCTCGTCCTCATCCTTTCATCTACGACTATCCCGCCGAGCTCTCCAATTCTCAGCCCAGCCTTTTCAGCCAGCTCAACGTTCGGCTTGACGCCCACGGCTAAGACGACGAAATCTGCTGGTATCTCCCTACCGCCGGCAACGACGACGAGCTCGTCTTCTCCCCTTATCTCCTCAACTCTCGCCGCCGTTACGACTTCAACGCCCTTCTCCACCAGATGCCGCTCTACGAGTCTGGCCATTTCGGCGTCGAGCATAGCTGGAGCGACGTGCGGCATAGCTTCTACGAGCGTGACGTCAATTTCGAGGTTCCTGAGCGCCTCGCAGGCTTCAAGCCCTATGAATCCAGCCCCGACTACGACGGCTTTTTCCGCGCCCTCCTCCCAGAATTCGACTATCTTTTCCGCCTCCTCAGCCGAATACAGCCCCGTCACCCTTTCGTTGTCCACTCCCTTTACGTTCGGCTTTATCGGCTTCGCCCCCGTCGCTACTACGAGGTAGTCGTAGTTGAGCTCATCTTCGCTACCCTTTCTCGAAATTCTGACGACCCTCTTTTCTCTGTCTATCGCTACTGCTCTCGTTTCCGTGAGAACCTCGATGTCCTTCACGGCTTTGAAGTACTCCTCGTCCCTCACCGCACCGTAGGTCGTTCTGCGGAGGTCGTCGATTTCGTGCACGATACCGCCGATGTAGTAGGGAAGCCCGCAGCGCCCGAGCGAGACGAACTTGCCTGCCTCAACTACGGTAATGTTCGCCTCCCCGTCCCTCCTCCTGGCTCTCGCCGCTGCTTTCATTCCAGCCGCTCCGCCACCGATGACGATTATGTCCATGGCGGAATTCTGCGAACACGTTATTTTATTTTTCTAAATCAGACCCCCCAGCTCCCTCCTGAGATCCTCTATTTCCCTTTCCAGCTCCTCAAGCTCGACGTAGGCGAAATCTTTCTCCCCTACACCCGCGAGCTTCCAGAATAGTCTCGCAATTATGGGGAACATCTTTCCCGCATATCCCGGGGCGTGCGGGAGCAGCTTGGCAGCCAGGTCGCCGAGTTTTTCGAGCTGCTCCCTGTTGAGCCTTTCGAGGTTTAGGCTCGCCTCGCCGAGGAGCGAGATGGCGCTGCCTATGACTCTCTCGCGGAGCGCGTAGTACTTCGCAGCCTCGCTGGTTATGCGATGGACTCCCATGAGATAAAATAACGCGCAAAAATATAAAAATCTTTCTACCCTCGGAAGCAATTTATAAACAGTCGCCGAGCCTCTCGCGATGAGACTCTTCGTAGCCGTCGACATCGGAGGAGACGTGAGGGAGAAGTTGAGAAAACCGCTGTCCGAGATAGCAAAGCTCAGTGGTGTCAAAGCCGTGGAATTGGAAAACCTCCACATCACGCTCCTATTCCTCGGAGAAGTTCCGGAAGCCAAGGTTCCGCAGATAACGCAGAGGCTCAGCGAGATTAGCTTCGAACCGTTCGAGATCAGAATAAAGGGCGTCGGAGCTTTTCCTAACGAGAGGTCCCCGCGGGTCGTCTGGGCTGGAGTGGAGGACGGTGGAAAGCTGAAGAGGCTCGCCGACGAGGTTTACGATAAGCTCAGGAGGATGGGGTTCAGGAGGGACAAGGAGTTCTCAGCCCACGTAACGCTCGGGAGGATAAAGAGGAGGAATGAAGAGATTAAGAAATTTTTGGAAGCTTACAGAGACGAGGACTTTGGAAGCATGCTCGTCGACAGGTTTAAGCTTAAGCAGAGCATCCTCAGACAACAGGGACCGATATACAAAGATATTACGGTGTTCGAGGCATGAAAGAGGTAATAGAGCGCGTGCTCCCGCTCGTCGTCCCCGGCAGAGAGGAGGTCGAGAGGGCGAAAGCCGCGGAGAGGGAGCTCAGAAGACGTCTCGACGAGCTCGGAGTCGAGTACATGTTCGTCGGAAGCTACGCCCGCAACACGTGGCTGGGGGGTAACTTGGAGATCGACGTGTTCGTCCTCTTCCCCCCAGATCTGCCGAGAGAGGAGCTTGAGAGGAGAGGGCTCGAAGTTGGGAAAGCTGTCCTCGACGAATACGAGATAAGGTACGCCGAACACCCCTACGTCCACGGAAAGATAGCCGGCGTGGAAGCAGACATCGTCCCGTGCTATAAGGTGGAGAGCCCGGCGAAGATCAAGTCGGCGGTCGACAGGACGCCCTTCCACCACATGTGGCTTAAGGACAGAATAAAAGGGAAGGAGAACGACGTGAGAATTCTGAAGAGGTTTCTGAAGGCTAACAGGCTCTACGGAGCTGAATACAAGGTCAGAGGATTCAGCGGATACCTTTGCGAACTGCTCGTCGTCTTCTACGGATCGTTCGAAAACGTCGTAAAGGCTGCGAGGAGCTGGACACGCAGAACCGTCATCGACGTGGCGAGGAACGAGGTGAGGAGGGGAGAACGCTTCTTCGTCGTCGATCCAGTGGATGAGAGGAGGAACGTCGCCGCAAATCTTAGTCTCGACAACCTCGCGAGGTTCGTGCTACTCTGCAGGGAGTTCGTCGAGAAACCAAGCGAGGATTACTTCTTCGAAAAAAAAGTGGAAGTCGACGATCGGAAAGTTCTCGAAGCTCTGAAACTCAGAGAGTCCGCGATCTTTGCCTTAGAGTTCGAAAGACCCGAAATAGTCGAGGACAACCTGTATCCGCAGCTCGAAAGGGCTGCGAGGAAGATAAGGGAAATGCTCGAAAGGGAGGGTTTCAGACCTCTGAAGGCTGCTTACTTCGCCGACACCAACTGCTACCTCCTCTTCGAGTGCGAGGTGAAGGAGCTTTCCAGGGTTTTTAAGAGAGAGGGACCGCCCTTCGAGGAGGATGAGCACGTCAAGAGGTTTCTGAGGAAGGAGAGACCGTTCAAGCCGTTCATCGAGAACGGAAGACTTTTGAGCTTCGAACTGAGAAAGTTCACGAAACCGCAGGAGGCGGTAGCCGACTTCGTCGCGAAGAACTGGAAATCTCTCGGAAAGAATGTGGGCGAGGTACTTTCGAAGGGGTTTAAAATCCTGGAGGGCGAGGAGCTCCTGAAGATAAAGGAGGAGCTCGCGGAGTTCATGGGGGTGAAGACGTGAAGGTCACCTTCCTCGGCACGGGCGTTTCGGTTCCGTTCGAGAACAGAGCACAGAGTTCGATACTGATCGAAGACGGGGTCAAAATACTCGTCGACGTGGGAATAGGAGCCATGCTCAGGTTGGAATCCGCCGGTGTAAAGCCGGAGGAGATCGATGCCGTGTGCATAACCCACCACCACCTCGACCACAACGGGGACCTACTCAACATACTGAAAGCCAGGTGGTTGAGCGGAGCTGGAGAAATCGAGATATACGGACCGAGGGGGACGTCCTTCTTCATCGAATCGCTGCTCGAAGCGTATCCCTACCTCCGGAACAAGTTGAAGTTCAGAGTGCGCGAGGACGACGACTTCACGCTGGGAGGTTTGAGGTTCAGGAGCGTGCCGACGATACACTCGATCGTCAGCAGAGGTTACGTTATAGACGACTGCCTGGCTATAAGCGGCGACACTAGGGCTTTCAGGGAGTTCATGGAGGTCGAGTGCGACGTCATGGTCCACGAACTCTCACTGCCCTTCGGATTCTCAGCAGACACCCACACGACGCCCGAGAATTTGAAGGAGAACCTCAGATACTGCAGAGCGAACAAGCTGTACCTCGTCCACCTCTACCCGCAGACCCACGCCGTGAGGGATAAGATACTCGAATTCTTAGAATTCGACGCCGAAATAGCAGAGGATCTGCAGTCTTTCAGACTGTAGCAAGGTTTTTATTGGTGGAAACCGATGGGCTCGGGTGATCGGAATGGAGGAAGTCAACAGGATAATCACACTTTGTGGAAGAGAGTGGGCCAAGATAGGTGTCGAGTTCATTTTCCTCGGAGGAAAAGAGGAGTGCGAGGACTGCAGGTTGAAGAAGACGTGTCTACGCCTCAAGGAGGGTTCGAAGTATAAGATAGTCGGGTTGAGGGACGGAGAGGTTCACGAGTGCCCCCTGCACGACGAGGGCGTTGTAGCCGTTGAGGTCGTCGAACTTCCGATAATCGGGCTCGTAAACTCCAAGGCAGCCGTTGAGGGGACGAAGATACGTTACGAGTCCAAAAACTGCGACGTGATGGACTGCAACATGTACAACCTCTGCCATCCGCTCGAACTGAAAGACGGAGAAGTGGTGGTCGTCGAGAAGATAATAGGCGATGCTCCCGACAGGTGTGCGAAGGGCTACAGCTTCGTGGTCGCTGAGCTGAGGAGGGAGTCAGAGTAGAGGTTCGAGGACGACGGCGTTTTCGACGAGTTTCGCGAACTCCTTTGGATCTGCCCGGGTTCCCGGAATTCCGAAGTGCATCGGAATGTAGTACTTCGCCTTTATGTCCTTCGCAGCCTCTGCAGCCTCCTTCACGTCCATTGTATAAGTGCCTCCGATCGGAAGGAGTGCTATATCCACCTCTATCTTCTTCATCTCCGGAATCCTATCCGTGTCGCCGGCGTGATAGACTCTGACGCCGTCGAGCTCTACGATGTATCCAACACACTCGCCGCGTTTGTGGAACGGTTTGCCGACGTTGTAAGCCGGAACGGCTTTAACCTTCACACCGCCCAAGTCCATTTCCTCGCCGACCGCGAGTTCGCAGACCTTGTAACCCTCAACGAAGCAACCTTTCGGAATCACAAGCACGGTTTCTGGCTTCGAAATTATCTTCAGCGACTTCATGTCGAGGTGATCGAAGTGGTCGTGTGTCGCGAGCACGACATCGGCTTTATCCAGCTGCCCCTGCAGCTCGTATGGATCGATGTAAACAACTTTCGAGCCCTTCAGCATGAAACAGGCGTGCTTCAAATACACGATCTCGACGGCGCCGTACCTGAAGCTACTCGTCATGGTAAAATGTGTTCATCGCAAAATATAACCGTTCCGGAGGTCAGTATGGGGTAGCCCAGCTCTCCTCGTCCTTGTAGACCTTCTCGTCTATTATCATCTCCCCCTCGACGAGAGGTCTCGGCTCCTCAACGGCTTCTATTCTGTAGTAACTCGACTTGTACCAGTCGTAATCCGAGCGGACTCCGAGCTTCTTAACTATCGGAAGCTTCTCCTGAAAGCTGAAGAAGTTCTTCTCGACGTCCGGATACACGCTGAACTTCCTCCTTATGTCCGTTATGACGAAGCCCATCCCGTGGATCATCTTCTGAATTTCGAGCCACTTTCTGCGCGAAGCCTCAAGCGTCGTCAGACCGAAGTATCCGGCGCAGCCGACGCCTTTAAGGGTAGACACTCCACGGGACAGGAAGAGCTTTATCCCCGGAATCGTCTCCACCGGGTCCGTGACGAAGACATCGAACTTCCTCCTGTATTCCTCAGGAAAAGCTCGCTGAACGTCGTAAACCCTCGCCTCGATGTTGAAACCGTACTCACTCGCGACGGAGTCTATGAAGTTTATCAGGTTCTCGTCGATGTCAACAACGACGACCCTCTTCGGCAAACCCGTTAGCGAAGCTGCAATGCTCACGAGGTCGTCATCGCCGACGATGAAGATCTTTCCATAGAGATCACCTCTCTCGTATATGAACTCAACTCTCCTGATCGCGCTCTCCGGACTGACGAACCCCTGATCGTAAAGATCGACAGCCGGAGGTCTGTTCTTCGCTATTTCTTTGTACTTCGCGAGTATTTCGGCAAAGATACCCTCTATATCGTAGCCCGTTCCCTCGCAGGTCTCGCAGGTGAGCTTTCCGAAGTCCCTCAGACCCTCCTCTTCCGCCAGTTTCCTGCCTTTCTCAGTCAGTTTCGCTCTTCCTGCGGCTACTTCTATCAGTCCTTCAGCTTCGAGCTGCTTGAGTTTTTCGAAGAACTCCTTCAGCGTTCCGTCCTGCCTGTCGATCAGCTCGTAGACGCTGAGCTGCGAGTTCAACAGGCTCTGCAGTATCTGCCTCTCCAACCTGTCCATACTATCCCCTGTCAAGGATGTAGTGCCTGTACGACTTCGGTTTGAACTTTTCGAGGAACAGCTTGAACGCTATCTCCGCTTTTTCAGGCTCGCCGCAGGTGAATATGTCGAGGTTCACGAGTTCGTATTCCGGCCACGTGTGCAGAGACACATGGCTCTCGGATATGAGCACGACGCCGGTTACCCCGTGCGGGTTGAACTGCTTGTAAACACTGCCGACCTTCGTCAGCTTAGCCTCCTCAACCACCTCCTCCACTATGCGTCTTACGGTCTCCTCCCTCGATATCAGCTCCGGCTTCACCCCGTAGAGTTCCGCAATTATGTGCCTGCCTATTATCATCCTCGCTCACCTCCACGCCGAATCACCTCCTTTTCTGAGGATTTTGAGCCTAAAGATCAGCCCGTTTCGGGCATCATCGGTTTTGAACGAAGCACTACTGATTTGTGCCACGATGGCTAAGTCAAACTTGAAATCGGTTGACATTTAAATTTTTCGCATTAATCGAAAAGCCATCAAAAGTTCAAAAAGAGTTTGAAAGGAATCGAGCGGGCTTCTAAAGAAAATTACTGAGAAATTTTGAACATTTACGACCAGATCTGACCTTTACTTTCCTTTTTCAGCTCAAAAGTCCAAACTAAAATATTTTTGATGCAAATAATTATCAGTAGGTTCTGGCTAGAGCTGCGAGCCTGCCGGAGCGTCCGCAAACGATGCACTCGCCCTCCATCGGATAATCGATCCAGTCGGCTTCTTCCTCGAACCAGCCGAGCAGGGACGCTCCGAATCTCTCTACCTCGTCTCCGCAATCTCTGTCATCGCAGAGGTGGAATAACGCAACGCCTTTAAGCTCTTCGAGCTCCGAAACACTCTCTGCGAACTTAAGCATCCTCCTCGCGTTCTCGACGGCTCTGACTCTGAGCCTCTCCCTCATCTCGTTCGCCCAGCTCAAGATAAGCTCGTCGCTGATCTCATCGGCGTCGACGGAGAACTTCTTCTTCTCGTCCCTGAAGGATACCACGACTTCCCCGCTTTCGGCTTCCTTCGGACCTATCTCAAACCTTATCGGCACACCTTTCAGCTCCCACTTGTAGTACTTCGCCCCCGGTCTCTCCTCGCCCTCGTCAAGGACGTAGCTGAAGCTCCCGAGCTTCTCTGCGAGTTTTCTGCAAGCCCTCGCAACGATCTCTTCCTTTCCCTTGTACGGGATCGGTATTATCACTATCTGAATCGGAGCGACCTCGAAGGGCAGAACCAACCCCGTGTCGTCGCCGTGTATGGCTATCAGAGCTGCCACACACCTCTCGCTTATCCCGTAGCACGTCTGATGGACGTACCTGCGCTCCCCGTTCACGTCCTCGTAGGTTATATCGAAAGTCCTCGCGAAGTTGTCGGCTAGGTGGTGAACAGTTCCTATCTGCAGAGTCCTTCCGTCGGGCATTATCGTGTCGAAGGCTACCGTGTACGCCGCTCCGGGGAACTTGTCCCACTCCGGGCGGCGCAGGATCATGTACGGGATCGCGAGAAAATCGTAGAACTCCTTGTAGTAACCTATCGCCTTCCTGACCTGCTCCTCCGCCTCCTCGTAGCTCCTGTGAGCCGTGTGGGCTTCTTTGAAGGACGTGATCTCCCTGACCCTTATCAGGGGTCTCGTGTGCTTCGTCTCGTAACGGAACGTGTTAACGATCTGGTAAACCCTCAGCGGCAGGTCGGCGTGGCTCCTTATCCAGAGGCTGAACATCTCGTACATCGGCGTCTCGCTCGTGGGTCGCAGGGCGAGTTTGATTTCAAGCGGCGTCAGCCCTCCGTGCGTGACCCAGAAGACTTCGTTTTCGAAGCCCTTTATGTGCTGACTCTCCTTTCCGAGAACGTTCTCCGGAATAAGGGTCGGAAAGTAAACTTCCTCGTGGTCCCTATCCATTATCTCCCGGAGCTTTTCGTAGACCTTTCTCCTTATCTTGAACCCGAACGGGAACCAGACGTAGAGTCCCTTTACGGGATACCTCACGTCGACTATCTCCGCCTGCTGGAGCAGCTCGTGGTACCACTCCGAGAAGTTCTGCTTTGGCGGAAGCATCGCGTTTGCGTGCGGGAGTGTGTATTTATCGTTTGCGTACTACTCAAAGGTTAGGAGCTTCGCCAGCTTCTTCACCTCTCCTTCGTATCCCCTCAGACTCCGAAGTCTGTAGTCTTCGGCTAGGACGGATTTCACGGAATCTACGTCGGCTTCGAGAGTTATCTCCCTCGTCCTGCCGTACCTGCCTTTGGATATTACGACGGAGTTTACAACGCCGAGCATGTCGAGCTCAGAAATTAGGTCGCTTATTCTGCGCTGCGTTAGCGGCGAGATGCCGATGCGGTTGCACAGCTTCTTGTATATCGTGTAAACTTCGCCGGTCGTGAACTTGTCCTTCGTTTCCGAGAGTACGGTCATTCCGTAGAGCAGTATCTTCGTGTGGATGGGAAGCGTCCTGACTGTCTCGGCAAGGTGGTCGACCTCGATGCTCCTGAGCGCCTCCCTCACGTGCCTCACCCTGACCTTCGTGTCCCCCTCCCTCTCTGCAATCTCCGCGCTGACCCTGAGTAGGTCGAGGGCTTTCCTGGCATCCCCGTGTTCCTGCGCAGCCAAGGCGGCGCACAGCTCTATAACTCCTTCCTCCACGACGCCCTCGTTGAAAGCCAGGCTCGCGCGCTGCCTCAGTATGTCTTCGAGCTGTTCTGCGTTGTAGGGTGGAAAAACGAGTTCCTCCTCGCTCAAAGCGCTGAGCACTCTGGCGTCGAGCAGCGACTTGAACTTCAAGTTGTTGGTGATGCCGATAAGACTTACCTTCGCACTGCTGAGGTCGGAGTTTATCCTCGTTAAGCTGTATAGTGCTTCCTCAGCCTTCTTCGCGAGCTTGTCAACCTCGTCGAGGACCAGAATCACCTTACCGCTCAAGCGTTCGAGGGTCTTAACGATCTCCTCGTAAACCTGATCCGTCGGCCATCCGGTCATCGGAACGCTCCTCCCTAACCCCTTGGCTACGCTCGCGAGGACGCGGTAAGATGTGTCGACGATCTCGCAGTTCACGTAGTGAATTCTGACCCTGGCACCTACCTTCTCACTCGCCTCCATCAGCTGCCTCGCGACGAAGCGTACCGTGGCGGTTTTCCCGGTTCCTGTCTTTCCGTAGATGAAGATGTTCGAGGGTGTCCCACCCTTCAGGACAGGCGAGAGCAAAGTTGCGAGCTTTTCGATCTGCTCTTCTCTGTGCGGCAGGCTGTCGGGAGTGTAGCTGTGCCTTAAAACGTCTCTATTTTTAAATATCGGTGAAGATGAGAGGAAGCGGTCGAAAATGTTCATACTCCGCAGCCTCGGTGAGGGGTTAAAACCTTTACCATTCCCAATATTTTTTTATTTACAATCTATCATATGCTTCCGAGTATTCGAAGATCAAGTCTGCTACACTTCCGACGAGTTCCTTCACCTCCGAGAAACTCCTGAAGGGTCTTCTGACCACGATCAGCTTCGCCTTCTCACCTAAGAGCATGTTTAGCTCTTCGTAACTCGCCTTGTTTGGGTTTAAGGGGACTCTAACAGCCGTAACGCTCCTGTAGCCGTAGTCAACTACCCTCGCATCGACGAACTCGTTCCTCCTGAACTTCCCGATCAAACCAACGAGGAGCGGATACGTCGCCAGCTGCCTCGCGTAGCTCACTTTACCCTCCACCTCGACGCGGAGATCCGTCAGCTTTCTGAACTTCGGAACCACCCTCTTCAGCATTTCGTTTTCGAGTTCTCGAATTCTGCTCTTGAAGCTCCTGAAGAACCTCTTGTGTCTCCTCAGAATTCCGTAGCCCACCTTCTCCATCGGCGTTCCCGGAAGTATCTTCACCTGCCTGACGTTTATCCTCCTCACGAGCAGGTTTTGTTCGAGCAGCTCTCTGACGAAGTTCAGGTTCTCCTCGAACGTTCTCTTCGTTTCGCCCTTCAGCCCGATAACGAAGTTCAGACCAGGGAGAAAGTACGGGAGCCCGTTGTAGCCCGGCGATGCGCCGTACTCGTTCAGTATCCTCACAGCCTCCAGCACCTCCTCCGGAGTCGCGCAGAGCCTGTTCTCCCTTACGACCCTCTCGTCGGCGCTTTCGAGCCCCATCGCGGCGACGTTGCCGGGAGTCTGGTAGATGACTATCGTCTTGACGATCTCCCTAGCTTCCTCTTTCCAGGTAGCTACCGTCTTGGGGTTTACGTTGTCGAGGTGTAGCGTTCGGATTTTCGGGCAAGCACGCCATATTGCTTCGTGGAAAGCCTTCATCGCTTCCGGATTCGGCTTCGGAACGTCGTAGCTGAAGTCCGCGAGGTAAGCGAAGAAGTCCGTCTGCCTTCCGAGGCGGAAGTGTCTCACGCCTTCGCGGTAAAGAGCTTCCATCTCAGCCACTACCGCCCTCGCATCCCTCATCCAAAAACTCTGGAACCTCTCGATGCAGAACGAGCATCGAGCCCAATAGCAGCCGCGATAAGTTTCCATCTCGCACACGACGTGCGGGTAGTCTGGGTGCTGCCTGACTACCTCCGCTCCGAGGATCGAGAACCTGTCGAGGTCGAAGGGTCTGCTACCGAACGTTCTGGTGAGGATCTCGTGGAGCTTCTTCTCGAACGGAAACGGAACGACTTCGATGTTGCAGTCCGCGAGCTGATCGACCTCCTTCGGCGATAGCTCGATCGCAAGCGGACCGACGAGAAAGTTGCGGTTAGCGAAGTTCAGCGAGAACACTTCCCTCTTCTCCAGAGGTCTCCCGCCGAGATATTTCCCGGGGACGGCTACTCCGCCTATTATTATCTGCAGATCGTAACTCTTCAGCTCCGATTTCAGTTTGGGGTTCTCTCTGAGCTGGTCGATCGTGAAATACCTCGCCGTCACTCCGAAGTCCTTCAGCATCCCGTAGATGTAGCGCGGATAGGGGGCGATGTATGGGGGAACACCTAAACACGAGGGCTCGTCTACGTACCCGTCGACTATCGCAACCTTCATCCTCTCTGGATCTTCGCGTGACCGCCTATTACCGAGCCGCTGAGCTCTATGTTCCTGATCTCGCACCTGTCGTCAACGATGCTCCTCCAGAGTCTGACCCTTCTGAGCACGTTTTTCTCGAATAAAACACATTCGCTGACGTCGCTCGACTCTATTTCGCACCCCTCGCCGATGTAGGCGTAGGGTCCAACTATAGAGCGCCCCGTTATCTTCACCCCACTCTCTATGACAACAGGCTCTATCACCTTAGAAGCTCTGCTTATCTCCACATCGTCTGCCACGTAGGAATCCATGTAGGTCTTCAGAGCTTCTATGTACGAGTCCGGCGTCCCCACGTCGAACCAGTTCCCGTTGACGGTAACAGCTCTGACCGTTCTCCTCCTGCATAAGTAGGAGAGGAAGTCTCCGAGGTTGTCGCTCCTCTCGTTCTCCCTGACGTACCTCTGCAGAATCGTTATGACGTCCCTCGGGAGAACGTAGAGGGCTACGCCTATCAGAGAGGACTTGGGATTTGCGGGCTTCTCTTCGAAGCTCCTCAGAATTCCCTCCTCGACCTCCGCAACCCCGTAACGCTTCGCAAGTTCCGTATCGCCAACGTCGTAAAGAGCGACGACGACATCGCCGGTAGATTCGAAAACATCTAAGAGCTGCGAAACTTCGAAGTCGAACACGTTGTCACCCGCTATGACGAGGACGTCGTCGTCGAGGTCTTTTACGACGTAGGCAAGCGCCCTAACGGCTCCGAGCTTCTCCTCCTCGCGCGTGGTATCTTCGACTACGACCTCGACGTCCTTCCCCTCAGCCCAGCGAAGGAAGTCGGCTTCGAACCTCCTGTTCGTCGAAATTATCACGTCTCCGAATTTCGAAACCTTTTCGTAAACGAAATCTATTATCCTCTTCCTCCCGAGCGGAAGCAGCGGCTTCGCCCTGTTCTTCGTTACGGGCCAGAGCCTCGTGGCGTAGCCGCCGGCTAATATTACGACTTTCATTGCACAGCATTTATCGCAGGGGTTAAAAAGTCCTCGCCCGTATGTCAGCGATGCTCAAGAAGTTCGAAAACTGTCTCCTCGGCTTAGCTGCCGGAGATGCAGCCGGAATGCCGGCTGAAGGTATGACGAGAGAGCAGGTCAAGAAGATATACGGCTGGATAGACGACCTGCTACCGTCTCCTCTCGGAGACCTTAAGGCCGGTGAGTGGACTGACGACACCGAGCAAGCCCTGGTACTGGCGGAATCGATAATCGAGACCGTATACTTTGATCCCGAAAACTTCGCCGAGAAGTTGAAGAACTGGTTTCTGCGGACATCGTGCAGACGGATAGGTCCGACGAGCTACAGGGCAATCTTGAACCTCCTGAACGGAGTCCACTGGAGCCGCTCCGGCGTTGACAGCGACACCTGCGGAGCTGCGATGAGGGTTGCACCGATTGGGCTCGCTTACAGCTTCAGCTTGGACCTCGTAGAGAGATACGCGGAACTTTCGGCGATAGTTACGCACAGAAACAGCGCTGCGATAGCCGGAGCGGTAGCCGTAGCCTTAGCCGTGGCTTGCAACGTTAGAGGCGAGGACTTCGGCGAGGTCGTCGAGAGGGTTTCACGCTACGACGAGCTCATGGCTGAAAAGATAGACGAAGCCCTCCGGCTCGAATGCGACCTCGACGAGGCTGTGGAGAAGCTTGGAAACACGATCTCCTCACTCGACGTCGTTCCCATGGCTTTCTACTGCTTTTCAGCCAGCGAGGACTTAAGGAAAACGATACTGCTCGCAGCCAACGCCGGAGGAGATGCGGACTCGATAGCTGCAATAGCGGGAGCCCTAAAGGGTTCCGCAAGCTTTGAAGTCCCGGAAGAATGGCTAAAAAAGCTGAAGGACGTTGAGAGGATAAGAGAGACAGCAGCGAGACTTTACGAACTCTACAAGCGAATCACTGACCTGTAAGATACCTGTAGGCTGAGTAAGCTGCAACGGCTCCGTCGCCGCAAGCCGTAACCACCTGCTTCAGCGGGTTGTCGCAGCAGTCGCCGGCTGCAAAGACGCCGGGGACGTTCGTTCTCTGCTCTTTGTCGACCTTTATGTAGCCCATCGAGTCTCTCTCGACGCCGAGTTCGGCTACAACATCCGTTGCCGGTCGCATACCTATGGCTATGAAGACAGCATCCGCCTCAATCTCCACCTCCCTGCCCTCATCTCTGAGGTGAACGATCACCTTCTCAACCTTGTCGGAGCCGACTATCCTCCTTATAGTGGCTTTCGTCACGACCTCTATCTCCCTCTCTCTCAGCTTTTCGATCAGGGCTTTCTCCACCCTCAGCTCGGGTGTCCGCGAGATTATCTTTACCCTGCAACCTATGTCGTGGAGGTAGATGGCATCCTCAACGGCTTCCTTCCCGCTGCCGTAAACTACGACGTTCTTCCCCCTGAAGAAGTTTCCGTCGCAGGTTGCGCAGTAGCTCACGCCTCTGCCGACGAAGGTTCTCTCGCCGTCTATGCCAGCTTCTCTGTGCTTCCCTCCGGTCGCCACTATCACAGTCCTCGCCTCATACTCGCCGCCCTCGGTTACGAGCAGGAAGTTCTCACCTACCTTCAGAACTTTCTCGACCTTTTCGAGTTTCCACTCTGCCCCCGCTTTCAGAGCTTGCTCCTTCATCCTCTCAAGCAGCTCCATGCCGCTCCCTTCGAAGCCAGGATAGTTCTCGATCTTCGCAGCCATCGAGAGCTGCGACACCGGATCGAGAGTTTCGAAGAAGACAGTCTTAAGCCCGTATCTCGCCGCGTAGAGTGCAGCCGTGAGTCCGGCGGGACCGCCACCTATTATTGCGACGTCGTACATACTGTCAGTTTGTCACCAAAGTTATATACCCTACGGAGTTTTTAGCAGAGCTTCAAGAGCAGCTCTCCTCATCACATCGACCGGCGCTCTTTTGCCGGTCCATATTTCGAGGGCTTTAGCTCCCTGATACACGAGCATCTCCACCCCGCTCACCGTTTCGCAGCCCCTCTCCCTCGCAATTCTGATTAGGGGCGTTTCCGGTGGGTTGTAGACGGTGTCGAAGACCACCACGTCCCTAACGATCTCCTCGGGCACCGGAAGAGCTTCGGCGAAGCCCCTCATGCCGAGCGGAGTCGCGTTCACGATCAGGTCTACCTTACCTCCGAGTTCCGAAAGTCTTTCGTACGGGTAGAACAAACATTCCCCGTATTTTCTCAGCAGCTCCGCAGCCTCCAAGCCTCTGCTGGCTGTCCTGTTCGTTATCACGACCTTCGCGCCCATCTTAAGCAAAGCGAGAGCTGCAGCCTTTCCAGCTCCCCCGGCTCCGACTACGAGCGCGACTGCATTTTCCAGTTCAAAACCTTCGAGCGCCTTCTTCACGCCATAGACGTCGGTGTTGTAGCCGACCATGCTTCTCAGATCGATCGTGTTCACGACACCTATCTTTGCAGCGTCCCCCTTCAGCGAGACGAGCTTCGCGACCTCCTCCTTGTACGGGATCGTAACGTTTAAACCCACGAAATCCAGAGCCTTCGCCCCCCTTACAGCATCTTCCAAGCTTCCTGGAGGAACTTCGAAGGCTAAGTAAATTCCTTCTATCCCCATTTCCTTCAGCGCAGCCTTGTGCATGGCTGGAGAGATCGAGTGCTTCACCGGGTAGCCGATGAGCCCGAGGTACATCATGCCCGAACTAAGCGGCTCTTGAGAAAAGTTTATCTTTCAGTGTGCATTAGGGAAGCCAAGATGGAAGGGGAGCTCGAACACAATAATGGTGCCGATAAAATAATATCGACTATCCTGAAAAACTACACTATCCAAGAGCTGATGGATCTCGTCGCCAGGAACAGGAACAAGAATGTCTACATATACGTGAAGCGCGGAAATCCGGAGTCGGCGAGAGTCGTAGTCGACGAGAACGGGAGGTACAGATGCGACGATGTTCTCTGCATACCCGTCCCGAAAAGGTTCGCACTCCTCGAGCCCGACGCCGAGTATTTCGAACTAACCCTGAAGGCGAACGTCTGCCTGGCGCTAAGGGGTGTGAGGGAAAAAGACCTCCACCAATAAGCTTTTTTGACCGGCAGTAACTGACCGCATGCGATACAAGGTCGGCATACTGGGAGCAACGGGCACGGTAGGTCAGAGGTTCGTCCAGCTCCTCGACTCGCACCCGTGGTTTGAAGTAACAGCGCTCGCAGCGTCAGAGAGGAGGGTGGGGAAGAGGTACGGGGAAGAAGTCAACTGGCTGATCTCGCAGGACGTGCCGGACTACGCTAAGGACATCGAAATGGTTCCCATGGAGCCCAAATTCTTCGACGCTGACATCGTATTTTCCGCGCTTCCGTCGGACGTAGCGAGAGAGGTCGAGCCCAAGTTCGCTAGAGAGGGTTTCGTCGTAGCCAGCAACGCCTCGGCTTTCAGAATGGAGGAGGACGTCCCCCTCGTGATTCCGGAGGTAAACCCCGATCACCTGCAGCTCGTAGAAGTTCAGAAGAGGAGGAGGGGCTGGGACGGCTGCATAGTGACGAACCCCAACTGCACGACTATAATCCTGGTCCTTTCACTAAAACCGCTTACGGATCTCGGTCTGAGGAGCGTGAGGGTAGCATCGATGCAAGCCCTTAGCGGAGCCGGATTTCCGGGCGTCCCCTCTCTGTCCATAATGGACAACCTGATACCTTTCATAAAGGGGGAGGAGGAGAAGGTTGAAACTGAGACCCTGAAGCTCCTCGGAAGGTTTGACGGCGAGAGAGTGAGGTTCGCAGACCTCAGAGTATCGGCATCCTGCCACCGCGTGCCCGTGCTCGACGGACACACGGAGGCTGTCTGGGCGGAGTTCGAAAGGGATGTGAGTGTCGAAGAGGTGATCGAAGCCTTCGAATCTCTGAAGCCTCTCGACCTGCCGACGTCGCCGGAGAAGGTAATAATTGTTCGCAGAGAGCCCGACCGCCCGCAGCCGCGCTTAGACAGAGACGCTGGAAACGGTATGAGCATCGTAGTCGGAAGGATCAGAAGAAGCGGAGAGAGGGAGCTGAAGTACATCGTCCTCGGACACAACACGATAAGGGGCGCCGCAGGGGCGAGCATACTAAACGCCGAGCTCATGGTGAAGGAGAAACTTATATAACTGTAATTTCTTAAATC
>JBEVCD010000020.1:0-29533 GCA_040514265.1 Archaeoglobaceae archaeon
CAGAGATTCATCCAGTATCCAAATCGTCAGTGCATCGATGGATTAAGAAGTTTGAGGAAAAACTTCCAATCTCAGCAGAGAAGAAGCAAAGAAACCTGATAGCGATAGACGAAACAGTTGTTAAAGCTAAAAAGAAGTATTGCGGCTTGGTTTGGAATACGAACATCAGACCTTTCGGGGAAGCGTGGTTGAATCAGTTTCCTCGCTGAAGCAGAGGATAAAGAGCTGGAATCTTTTTTGCAAGCTGTTCATTCTTTACTACAATCGGCTGATGGTGCTTGTTAAGTGGACAAGCCTTGCCAAACTTGGAGAAAAGTTCATATAATGTGAGGCGCGAATTCACAAAAAAATTCGTGATACTTATGGAGGCGGACATAGCCTACTGGATCGACAGGGTGGGCGGAACGGTCGACAGGATACACGTCGACATCAAGCCCTTCGGCTACCGGATAGCCCCAGTCGTTCAGTGGCGAACTCTCGTAGCAAGCGAGGATCTCAGCGTCGAAAAGGGTGTTCCAGCCGTTTTGAAAGTTAAAACATTGTCACTACCGAACAACACGATAATCGAACCTTTGAGCATCATGCGCCACGCTTTGGGGTGCGTCGTCGACGTCGTCGAGTGCGGAATACCGGAAAAAGTCGAGGAGGAGAAGTGCATCGATCAAGTTCTGTTCCTACCGGTTGAAAGCGGGGAAATACGCGAAGGAGACCTCGTCGGTGTTCTGAAAGTTTACTACGTCAAAACAGGTCTGCTGAACAGACTGTTCAGTCTTCGAGCTCCGAAAGTTGAGCTGAGAGAGGAAATTGTGGACTTCAACCTCACGTGGCGCGACGACGGCAGGACGTACAGAAAACCCGTAAAGAACCTCGTTTTCGGATACACTCGCAGTGGACTCGGTTACTGGGAGCTTCTGATAGCCGACGAGGACGTAAAGATTAGAGGGGGCGACATCGTAAGGGTGAAGATAAGAGAGACATCGTTCCCGCCTAACACCGTCGTTCACCCGCTCAGGATAATGAGGAACGCCTACGGAGTCGTCGTCGACGTCGTCCAGCTTGGAAAGCCGTCGAAGGTTGAGGAGGAGAGGAGGGTCCAGCAGGCTGTTTTCTTAGCCATCGAAGACGGCGAAATAAACAGGGGCGACCTGCTCGGAGTTCTCAACGTGCAGTTCGTCACGGTAAGCGACACAAAAACTGAAGTGCCGGCGAAGAGTGTCGAGAACTTCAGGATGGTTTACAGGAGCGGAGGAGGGATAATAAAAAAGAACGTTGCCGTCGAACCGGCCGGTTTTGCGATAAAGGACTACGCACGCTGGGAAGCACTGATAGCGGAGCAGCGCGTGAGCTTTGAAGCTGGAAAACCGGTCGTCGTAAACGTTAAGCCTGTAGAAGTCCCAGCGAATTCCATTGTAACGCTGCTGAGCGTTTCCAGGCACGCCTACGGAACGGTCATCGACGTCACGTCGGACGTACCAATATGGAGGTTCGAGGATGGCGGAAAGATAAGGAAAGCTGTGTTTTACCCGATAATGGACGGAGAAATAAGAAGGGGGGAGCTGATAGGTGTTCTAAACGTGCACGAGGCGAAACTCTTGAACTATGAGTCTCTCAGAAGAGAAGTGGACAGGTGGAAGACCAAGATGTCGAGCATCCTAGGCTAACTTAATAAGTTCAGAACACCAGCTGCGCTGTGCTCGCCAGGACAGTGCTGCGTAACGTAATCTACAACAGCGCTTCCATTCTGGTAGCAAACCTAGCCGGTCTCTTTTTGTCGATCTACGTTGCGAGGATCCTGACACCCGGGCCCTTCGGGATATACTCGCTGTCCCTTTCGCTGGCTTTTCTGCTCATGAGCTTCACCGACCTCGGCGTCAACGCGACCGTCGTCAGATACGTAGCCCACGCACATTCGACAGGCGATCTGGAGCTCGCCAGAGGGTACATCAGGAGCTTGGCTGCCGTCAAAATTGCACTCGCACTAACTGCGAGTCTCTTTCTGGCTCTAGCATCGGACACCATTGCGACGGTCTTTCAGAAGCCACTGTCCGTACCTCTAAAAATTATGGCTGCTTACGTCTTTCTGTTTTCCCTCGCGGGCTTCGTGAACTCGATCTTCAACGCCTTCAACGACTTCAAAGCGAACCTCGTTAAATCGACCGTTTACGAGGCTTCGAGAGTATTCTTCGTTCTGCTGTTCCTCTTCCTCGGCTTCTCCGTCGTCGGAGCGCTGTTTGGTTACGTGGTGGCTAGCTTCGCAGCTCTCTCAGCTTTGCTGCTTCTGCTCAGAAAATATAGCTCCGTGATAACAGGAAATGCGAAGGGTGTTGATTGGAGAAGAGTTCTCAGATTCACGGGATACCTGACGATAGGTTCGATATCCTGGACGATCTTCGCGTATGTCGATTCCGTTATGATAGGTCTGCTGCTGCCGGCAACGGACGTCGGTTTCTACAGAGCCGCTTACAACGTCGTAGCAGCTGTGGCTGCGCTCGTATCTATTCCCACCGTACTCTTCCCCGTTTTCGTACAGCTTGAGGGTGAGGACTTAAAGAGAGCTTTCGACAGAGTCGTGAAGTACTCTTCAATTTTAGCCTTCCCGAGCGCTTTTGGACTTGCAGCCATAAGCGAGCAGCTCGTTTCGTTCGTCTACGGAGCCGAATACCTTCCCGCCTCAGTTCCGCTCGCAATACTCTCCCTCTTAATACTTAGATCGGCTCTCGGATTCTGGGGAACACTCTTCACGGCGAAGGAGATGCCGAAGTACCCCGTTTACGCCACGATCTTCGGCATGCTCGTTAACGTTGTTCTCAACTACGTCCTCATACTTCGCGTCGGCATAGCTGGCGCTGCAGCTGCGACCGTAATCTCGAACGTCATCGTCTGGCTCTTGCTTGCACGCGCATCGGCAAAAATTCTCGGCGTGTCGGTGAAAGCTGGGAGTTTGCTCAAACCGCTCGCAGCTTCAGTGCTCACGGTCTGCGTCGTCCTCGTTGTCGGCTTCAACTCCCTGCTGGACGCAATCGTGAAGCTGCTAATCTGCGCCGCGCTCTACTTTGCAGTCCTCTACTTCCTCAAGGGTCTCGATAAGGAGGACATCGAATACGTCCGGAGGTTCATGTGAACTTTATATTCCCCGAATGAACTTCCCCTATGATCTTTAGAGAGGAGAGTTTCAAAGGCGAAGCGGTAAAGCTGGCGGCTCAGCTGCTATCCGAAAACGCCAGAACGGCTCCGAAGTCGAGGGGCGAAGATAGCCTTGACATCGCGTACGTCGACGGATACGAGCTCAAGAAGCTCGCCGAAAAGATGAGGGAGCTGAGCAAAGAGTACGACGACAAAATTTTCTCCAGAGACGCCGAAAGTATCGAAAAAGCTCAGGGCGTGCTACTGATCGGCGTAGAGTCGAAACCACTCAACCTGAACTGCGGAGCCTGTGGATTTCAGAACTGCGGCGAGTTTCAAAAAGCGGAGCGCAGAGATGTGAAGTGGAGCGGTCCGAACTGCGCGTTCAAGCTCCTCGACCTCGGCATAGCCATCGGCTCCTCCGCTAAGCTTGCCTCCCTGCTGGGTCTGGACACGAGGATAATGTACACAGCCGGAGTCGCTGCGAAGAAACTTGGATACGTCAGCGGCGACGTCGTTCTAGCTCTGCCGATCGCGACGACCGGTAAGAACCCGTTCTTCGACCGCAAGTAGTTCGTATAATTCGCAATCGTATCCAAAATTTTTTAAACGTTTCGAAAAATTCTCGCCATGGTTCGCATAGACTTCATGAGGACCTTCGTCGAGGTCGTTAAGGCGGGGAGTCTGAAGAAAGCAGCCAGAAACCTAGGTCTATCTGTCAGCACAGTTAGTTTTCAGATAAACGCTCTGGAGTCCCTCTACGGAGCGGAGCTGCTGAGAAGAAGTGTGAACGGCGTAAAACTCACCGAGGAGGGCAAAATAGCTCTGAAAAACATCGAAGCTATTCTCAACAGCATAGAGGATACGAAAAAGCTCATAGCGAATCTGAAGGGGGAGAAGGTCGTGATAGCTTCCGGAATGGTCGGGCTGAACGTCATTCACGCCCTTCAGGTAATTCTGAAATCTCAGTACCCGCAGCTCGAAGTGAAGTTCGAACTGCACGGCGCACATGAGTGCGTGAGGGGCGTACTTTCAGGCAAGTACGATTTCGCTATAGCCGGCGATCTGCTGGAGGAACATATGAACGACCCGAGGCTCGTGATAAGCGAAGTCGGTGAGGACAGACTCGTGCTCATACTTCCCAAAGACCATCCCCTCGCCGGAAAAGGAAAAGTTGAGCTGGAGGAAGTCAAGAGAGAGCCGCTAATAATGCTCACCGACGACTACGGGATCACGACGAGCACAAAGAAAGCCCTTGAAGCGAGCGGTGTGCGTTTAGAAGAGCTGAACGTAGCCCACATCGTGAGCGACTACTACTCGAAACTCAACGCCGTCAGCAGCGGAATGGGAGTAGCCATAACGTCACACCTCGCAGCCTGCAAAGCCTGCGAGGTCGGAATGATAAAAATCAGACCGATCGAAGGTTTTGCGGACGAAAGAAAGATCTACATAATCGCTTCGAGGCTCGCGATGGAGAGCAGCAAGATGAGGGAGTACGCGGAATTCATAATCTCGAAGAGCCGGCAGCTATTCGCGGAGTTCGCAAAATCCTGCAGATGTTTCGACTGAATCGAAAGCATCGCAGACTGCAGAGTATAAAGAACCTCAGGGAGTTTACACTTGCCACGCTCTTCGTAGCGAAGTCTTTTACGGCATCGTGAGAAAGATATTTTAGCCACCGGAAGTTAAAAGGGGTATGACCGGAATTCTGATGTACGGTCTGACGACGTGTCCGCACTGCAAAAGGACGCTGGAATTTCTTAAGAGATCTGGAGCTGATTTCGAGGTCGTCTGGGTCGACAAGCTCGAAGGTGACGAGAGAAAGAAGGTGATTGAGAAAATTCACAGCATATCCGGCAGCTACTCCGTGCCGCTGGTAGTTAAAGGCGATCGCTACGTCCTGGGATTCAACGAGGAGAAGCTGAAGCAGCTCATCGAAGACCCATGAAGCCCGAGGACTACGTTCGGATATTTGAGAGGATAGCAAAGAAGAGAGGATGGAAGCTCAACCCAGACAGGGATCTCGTCCTCGAAATAGCGAGAGGACTGATCGAGAACAGGGAGAAGTATGGAATACCTACATGTCCGTGCAGACTGGTTACGGGAAAGAGGGAGATCGACAGGCTGATAATCTGCCCGTGCGTTTACGCCGAGGAGGACATCAGAGAGTACGGTCGCTGTTACTGCGGTCTCTACCTCAGCAGGGAAAAGCAGCCAGCAGATAGCCTACCCGACAGACACGCGAAGTACTACCTCACATAAGCACAAACTTAAAATTTCGAGCTACGATAGACACACTGGAGCCGCCGTAGCTTAGCTGGTAGAGCGTCGGCCTGTTAAGCCGATGGTCCCAGGTTCGAATCCTGGCGGCGGCGCTATCTGATTTTTTAGTTTTCGAGCATTTCGAGGTTTTCTATGGCGTCCGCGAAGATCTTCGCGATTTTCTGCAGCGAACTCTTCGCAGCACTTGCGAATGTCTTTATACTCTCTATCTCTCTCCTGCTGAACCCGAGTCTCCTGAAGTTCGAGACAGCAAAGTCCGTCTCGTATCTGTCTTCGATAACCTTGATTAGTCTTCGAAGAGCTTCGAGCTCGCTCCTGAGGTCTTCTAAGAGTTTCTCAACTTCCCCGCGCCACATAGTTTAAGCTCTACCTCTCAGCAAGTCTGATGTCAACGTCGACGTAGTCTCCTACCTTGAAATCGAGGGCTGCATACTCCTCGTAGCTCATGGTAACAAAAGCGTCGTATTCCATCCTCTTTACGGCTTCCTCACCCAGCTTCAATCCGAACTCGACGAAGCTCACCGGGTTCTTCACATCCGGCTTCGGGAGCGGCGAAGACCTCGTGGACTTTAAGTAAACTGCGACCTCGTCGTCACCCCTCATTTCTATTCTAACTACCCTGAACCGCATAGCTTAGATTGCAGCAAAAGTTTATTAGCGTAATGAAGTCGCTGCGAACATGAAGCTCGACTTCGCAACAGGCGTCGGGCTGGTAATAGGCATGCTCTTCGGCTTCAGCGGAATTTCGACGCTCTTCGCTTACATGAGCGAAGTCGTCAGCGAAGCCCAGACACAGCTCCAGCAGATCGGCGTAGCCTCTACGCTCGTCCTGCTGGTTTTCGCGGTAATAGTGATAGTCAAGGTCAGGGCTGTAGCTTCTTTGATAGTCGGCGCGATACTCGGAGCGGTAATAAACGCGATACTCGAAGCGAACAACATCAGCTTCCTCGAAGTTCTCCGCAAATTGCTCTTAGGGTGATAGCTTGAAGTTCAGCCTTTCAGAATTCGAAGAGTGGCTGAGAGCGAGAGGATACGACCGCATGATGGGGGAGGAGAACTTCAGGCAGTTCCTGTCTCTGGGCTTGGCGTCCCTCCTCTTCCAGAACAGCAACCTGCTGATAGCGTTCATATTCAACAAGCTCGGGGTCGAGATGGAGAGAATAGAGCCGCGGATACGTTTCGCCGTCGGGAAGAAGGTTAAAAAAATAGTCGCTACACACGACGAGCTAGAGATAGAGCTCTCCTGAGCACATCGACCGCGAAGTCGACGTGCTCATCCTTTATCGAGAGTGGCGGGACGAGGCGAAGGTTGTCTTCCGAAGTTGCGTTGACGAGCAGCCCCTCTTCGGCGCAGAGTCTCACGACCTCAAACGCGTTATCTACCTTGAGCCCGACCATCAGCCCCATACCTCTGACGTCGCTGCTGACTTCTCTGAGCTTCCTCATCAGATACTCTCCGACCCTCGCAGCGTTGTCTACGAGTTTCCGCTTCTCGATTATCTCTATCGTCGCAAGGGCTGCAGCGCAAGCGAGCGGGTTTCCGCCGAACGTCGAGGCGTGGTCGCCGACCTCCAGCTCTTTCGCGACTTCCTCACTCACGGCTGTGCAGCCTATCGGAATGCCGTTTCCCATAGCTTTAGCCATCGTCATTACGTCCGGCTGCAGGCGGTAGTGCTCTTTAGCGAACCACTTCCCGGTTCTGCCGAAGCCCGTCTGCACCTCATCGACAACTATCAGATAGCCGTACTCCTCCCTCAGATCCGCAATCGTGTTCACGAATTCCCTGTCAGCCGGGTAAACTCCCGCCTCTCCTTGAACGAGCTCCAGTATGACCGCAGCCGTTTCCCTGTCGACCTTCTCCTTGAAATCCTCTGCGTCGTTGAACTTCGCGAACTCCACGGGCTGCACAAGAGGCTCGAAAGGCTTACGGAACCGCTCCTTGTGCGTGACAGACAGAGCCCCCATCGTCCTTCCGTGGAATGAGCCGGTAAATGCGACGAACTTCTTTCTGCGCGTAGCCTTACGGGAGAACTTCAGAGCCGCCTCGACGGCTTCAGCCCCGCTGTTGCAGAAGAAGAACTTGTCCATCTTTGTTATCTCCGCCAGCCTTTCGGCGAGCTCTATCTGGGGAATCGTATAGAACAGGTTTGAGACGTGGACGAGCTTTCCGAGCTGCTCGGAAACGGCTCTCACGAACTCCGGATCGCAGTGTCCGACGTTTACGCACGCTATTCCGGCTACGAAGTCGAGGTATTTCTTTCCGTTGACGTCGTAGACGTAGCAGCCCTCGCCCCTCTCAATCACCACTTCCAGCCTTCTGAACAGTTGAATCAGATACCTCTTCTCTTTTTCTATCCACACGTCTTACCACCTTCCCTCTTTCGCTGGGAACGACTTCTATCTCCGCATTATCAAACTTCAGGTCGAAAACGACTCCGAGAACCTTCTCAAGGAAAACGGCTAAAGCCGCCACCTCGCTGTGCGGCTGGTTACCTATTGAGACGTTCATGTCGCTGAGCTCGTAAACCTCCCCCGGCACTTTTTCAGCCCCTACTATGACGAGGATCCGCTTAGCTCTTCTTATCTCTTCGAGCTTCTGAGGGAGCGGAATTCCATACATCGTGAGGTGGACTTTAAGTCCGTCGAACTCCCTCAACAGTTTTCTCCAGTTCGTCGCCTCGATGAAAAAGTTCCCTCCCCAGCGTCTGACGACGTCCCGAACACTCTCGAAGACCTTCTCGTCGTACCTGTCGAAGTAGATCCCTTTAGCTCCGAAAGCCCTGGCTACGAGAGCTACATGGGTGGATATCCTCTTGTCCCTCTCCGGCCTGTGCCCGAGGCGCAGCACGTAGACTTCCATCACAATCTCTTCGCAACCTCGGCTGCGAACTCCATGGTTCTTAGCTTCCCACCCAAGTCCGGCGTCGTCAAGCCGGAGGATATCGTCTCCTCCACCGCCCTCTCGACTTTCGAAGCTTCCTCGACGTAACCGAAGTGTCTGAGCATCATGCAAGCCGTGAGTATCATCGCTGTTGGGTTCGCTATCCCCTTCCCGGCTATGTCGAAAGCCGCCCCGTGGACGGGCTCGAATATAGCGTGCTTTTCGCCGATGTTCGCTGAAGGCGCAAGCCCCAGACCGCCAACGAGTCCGGCTGCGAGGTCGGAAACGATATCGCCGAAGAGGTTCGTAGTCACTATGACGTCGAAGCGGTAGGGATCGACGACGAGGAACATGCAGGCTGCGTCGATGTAATACTCGTTGAACTCGATGTCGGGGTAGTTCTTCGCAACCTCTCTGCAGGCGTCTCTGAAGACTCCGCAGGTCTTTTTCATCACGTTAGCCTTGTGAAGTGCCGTAACCTTCTTTCTTCCCTCCCTCCTTGCGAGTTCGAAAGCGTACTTCGCTATTCGTTCCGAAGCTTTCCGCGTTATAACCCTGACAGCCTCGGCTACGCCGTCGACCTCAAACTCGATGCCCTTGTAGAGACACTCCGTGTTCTCCCTGACCACGACTATGTCGAGTCCGGGGTAAAGACACTTCACACCCTTTATAGCCCTAGCCGGTCTGACGTTGGCGAAAGTTTCGAGTTCCTGACGGAGTCTGACTATCACGTCTGCAGCCGTCTCGCCGGCTGCTCCGAACAGGACCGCATCGCTCCTCTTGCAACCTTCGAGCGTCTCGTCCGGCAGAGCTTTTCCGTACTTTGCGTAGGCTTCGTCTCCAGCCTCGTAATACTCGAACTCGAACGGAAGGTTCAGCTTTTCGAGAACAAGCATCGCAGCCTCCATTACCTCCTTTCCTATTCCGTCTCCCGGGATGACGGCTATCCTCTTCATCGCAGCATCTCCCTCGCGAAGTTTACCAAACCACCCTTCTCGATTATCTTCCTCAGAAACTCGGGCATCGGAGCTATAGGATACTCCTCACCCTTCGTCCTGTTGACGACGACGTTTCTCTCGTAGTCAACTTCGAGTTCGTCACCGTCGTCGATTCTGTCCGTCTCCTTGCACTCTATAACCCTCAAACCGATGTTTATCGCGTTCCTGAAGAATATGCGGGCGAAGGATTTAGCTATGACAGCCTCTATTCCCGTCGCTTTCAACGCCAGCGGAGCGTGCTCTCTGCTGCTGCCGCACCCGAAGTTCTCACCGGCAACGACGAAGTCGCCGGGTTTAACTTCCCTTGCGAACTCGGGTCGGATGTTTTCGAAAACGTGCTTGGCGAGCTCTTCCGGCTCGTTTACGACGAGCCACTTCCCCTGAATTATGACGTCCGTATCGATGTTGTCGCCGAACTTCCAAGCCCTTCCCATGGCAGGAGTTTTCGTCTGTGCTTAAAAATTAAATGTGAACGGGATTCAGCACCAAGACCGCTACCATCGTAGCCAGCCCGGCTAGCATCATCCGGAGCCCGCTGACAAGCGGGTTAAACCTCGCAAGCCTGCCGAGGGTGACGCCTACGACGAACAGACTCACAAGACCCGAAACGAGGGACACCGGAAGAGCTTCGTCCTCCGGAAGAACCGCGAACGGGATGAGTGGAATGAGAGCTCCGAGTATCGGCGAGATAGCGTGGACGAAGGAGGAAACGGCGCTGGCGAACCTGTGGGCCCTCTCGACGACGTTGTCCTTCAGCTCCACGAGCATGGCTTTCTCCTTGGTGTCCTTGTGTACCTTCTGCTCTATGCGCTCCGCCTCGTAAGCACCCCAGCCGCTCGAAATGCCGAGGGCTAGGGCGGTGGCAATTCCGGCAGGTATTACCAGCGATGCTTTCAGCTCGTTTGCGAGGTAGGCTCCCAGAATTAGCCCGAGGATCGTCAGAACGCCGTCGAAGAAGCCTATGACGAAGTACCTCCTCGAAACCGACGCCAGATCCGTTAGACGGGAGTAGAGCTGTAGCTTTTCGAAAAATTTCATCTGAATATTTCGAGGAAGTCTTCGAGCCGGATCCCCAGTTCTTCCATCCTCTTCCTGGCTCTGCTCAAAGCTGTGGGGTTGTAGACCTTGCCCTCAAGCTTGCGGAGGAAAGCCTCGAACTCCGCGTTGCTGAGCACTCGCCTCGCGAAGTCGAGGAGATTCTTTTTGGTTACGACGCTGACGTCTTCTTTTGCTAAAAAGCGTCTCCCTTCGAAAACGAACGCGCTAACGTTCCAGCACTTCTCACACTCTGAGATCATGACTTCTTTCTCGCCGTTAAACGCCCAGAACTTCTGTTTCATCGTCCCTCCGCAGTCGCAGAAACCACCGAAGTGCTCCTCGGAATCCTCGCACTCGATCGCTTTACCGCCGATTAGGAGCCTCTTCAGAGGTTCGATGAGAATCATACCGGAACTACCTTCTTTACTTCCGGAACCTTGGCTCTCAGATATCTCTCGACGAAGCCCGTGAGGGTTATCATCGACATCGGACATCCTCCACACGCCCCCAAGAGCTGAACTTTCACGATACCCTCCTTCTCGTCAACGTCAACCACAGCTATGTTCCCGCCGTCCCGCATGAGAGCCGGTCTTATTTCCTTTTCCACTACCTCTTCGACCTTTTTCCTGAGTGACATGGATAATCGACGCTCTCCAGCTTAATAAGTTTTCCGCGAAGTTTTTTATCCCGCCGACAACGCTCAACATGCCCGCCGTCGTTGACGAATCAGCCTGCACGGGATGCGGAACGTGCGTGGACGAGTGTCCGATGGGAGCTATAGAACTCAACGACGTCGCCCACGTCGACGCGGAGATCTGCACGGAGTGCGGATCGTGCGTCGACGTTTGTCCGGAAGAGGCGATAAGCCTTGAGTGACGCCGTCGGATTCGGGGCACTGAACCTCGACAAGATATTCTACGTTGACAAGATACCCTCGATTGACGAGGAGGGTTACGTTAAGGACGTCAAGTTCTTTCCGGGCGGCAGCGCAGCCAACACGATCGTCGGACTTTCGAGGCTGGGTTTAAAGACTGCTTACATAGGAAAGGTCGGAAGCGACGAGGAGGGAAGAATTCTCCTCGAAGATCTGGTAAAGGAGGGCGTGGAAACGGGGCTGGTTGTGAGATCGGAAGGTCGCAGCGGGGTTGCGATGATCTTCGTCGACGAATCGGGTAACAGGGCTATACTCGTAGACCCGGGCGTCAACGACACTATCCGCTACGACGAGATAGACGTCGAAGAGGCGAAAAAGTACAGACTCCTGCATCTGACGTCATTCATATGCAAGAACTCCCTCGACTCTCTGGAGTCGCAGAAGAGAATAGTGGGTGAATTCGACCTCGTGAGCTTCGACCCCGGAATGCCCTACGCGGAGAGGGGGCTTGAGGACTTGGAGCCGATAATCAGGAACACAACCGTGTTTCTTCCGAGCAGAGCTGAAATAGAGCTCCTCTTCAACATGAGCTACGAGGAGGCTGCCGAAGAGTGTCTGAGCATGGGCGTGGAGGTCGTGGTTGTCAAGCTCGGAAGCGAGGGATGCTACGTTAGAACTGCAGAGAAGGAGTTTAGAGTTCCGCCGATGGCTTCGAGGGTCGTGGACACTACGGGAGCTGGGGATGCCTTCAACGCCGGCTTCCTCTACGGATACCTGAAGGGCAAAAGCGTCGAGGACTGCGCGAAACTCGGGAGCTACGTAGCAGCCAGGTGCATCGAAAAGCCCGGCGCCAGGGAGGGTCTGCCGAGGTCTCTCCCCGATCTTTGAGAAACCTTTATTAATTGCCCGCAAGAGGGCTGTGTTACATGGCACGAAGAAAGAGGGCTGCGAGGGTCAAGGACAAGTGGGCGTCGAAGAAGTGGTACACGCTCATCGCTCCAGAGTATTTCGGAATGGTGGAGATAGGAGAGACGCCAGCCGACGATCCGAACAAGGTGGTCAACAGAACGGTCGAGGTAACGCTTTCGGAACTCACCGGCGACTACTCGAACCAGAACCCCTACAAGAAGCTGATATTCAAGGTCTACAGAGTCGCCGGCGAGAATGCCTACACGAAGTTTCACAGATTCGAGCTCGTGCGCGAGTACCTGAACAGCCTCACGAGGAGGAGGACGAGCAAGATAGAGGACATCGTCGACGTCGTCACGAAGGACGGCTACAAGCTCCGCGTCAAGTCCGTGGCTTTCACTACGAAGAGGTGCAAGACGAGTCAGAAGAGAGCGATAAGGAAGATAATGCGCGAGATCGTCACCACCAGAAGCGCGGAGCAGAACTTTGTCCAGTTCATCCAGGAATGCATACTCGGAAAGATACCGGCTGAGATATACAAGAACGCGAAGAAGATCTACCCGCTTCGCAGAGTTGAGGTCAGAAAGATAGAGCTGCTTTCTGAGCCTGTAAGCAAAGAGGTGCCAGCGGTAGCGGGGTGAGAGCGTGGTAAAGTCGATGTACGCGTTCATCAGACAGGCTTGGAAGAGACCTTGGGAGGGTGAGATGGGTAAGCTGATGTGGCTCAGACTCCAGCAGTGGCGAAGAGAGCCGGCGATCGTGAGGATAGAGAGACCTACCCGCCTGGACAGAGCCAGGGCTCTGGGATACAAAGCCAAGAAGGGAGTGATAGTCGTCCGCGTCAGGGTTCGAAGGGGCGGCAGGCACGTTACGAGGGTAAACAAGAGGCGAAGGACGAAGAAGATGATGGTCAGCAGGAGGACACCGAAGAAGAGCTTGCAGTGGATAGCCGAGGAGAGGGCTAACAGGAAGTACAGGAACATGGAGGTCCTCGGCTCCTACTGGGTCGGCGAGGACGGGAAGTACAAGTGGTTCGAGGTCATACTCGTGGACAGGGATCATCCAGCCGTATTGAGCGATCCGCAGCTCAGGGAGATCGTGAAGAAGAGGGGTAGAGTGTTCAGGGGTCTGACACCGGCGGCGAGGAAGTCGAGGGGGTTGAGAAGGAGGGGGAGGGGAGCGGAGAAGGTAAGACCGAGCTACAGGGCTAACTTCAGGAAGAAGGATTAAATACCCTTTTTTGTCACAACTCTTCATGCGCATTGCCCTGCTGCTCTTCTTAGCCTTGGCAGCATTCATCGCCGCCACGTCGAGTTTTCTGTCGCTTCTCGTCCCGTTCAGCGGTTCCCTCTGGAAAGCTACGGAAGTGAAACACGTCGAAAATCCCTACGGCAGGGTCGAAGTTTACTACGACGACTTCGGAGTTCCACACTTCGTAGCTGACGACGAAAAGGCTTTAGCCTTCGCGATCGGATACATACAGGCGAAGGACAGGCTTTTCCAGATGGATCTGCTGCGCAGAATGATGCGAGGACAGCTCAGCGAAGTTTTCGGAGAGGAGTTCTACGAGTCCGACGAGTTTCACGTGAAGATGGACTTCGTAGCTGCTGCGGAGGCTTCTTGGCGACTGATAAAGGAGCTCGACCCTCACGTCGCTGAACTGCTCGAAGTATACAGCGAGGGAGTAAACTTCTGCATAGAAACCTGCGACCTGCCGCCCGAGTTTGAACTCGTTGGCTACAAACCGGAACCGTGGACGCCAACAGACACGCTGCTGATGAGCAAGCTGATAGCCTGGGGTCTCACCGGCAACTTCTGGGACCTCAGGAGGGCTGTAATTGCGGAGAGGCTTGGCGAGGACGCCCTTGAGGAACTTTATCCAGAAAGGGTTGAGCACGACTACCCGATAATCCGGGTAAGGAAGGAGCTTGCTGACCATCTGTCCAAATTCGAGGGGAGGGAGTTCGGGTCAAACAACTGGGTTGTCAGCGGAGAGCTCACCGCGAGCGGGAAACCCATGCTTGCGAACGATCCGCATCTACCGCTTACTGCCCCACCGGTGTGGTACGAGATGCACATAAGGCTGAAGGACAGGAACATCAGGGGCGTAACGTTTCCCGGAGTACCGCTGATCGTTATAGGCTGGAACGACCGCTTAGCCTGGGGTTTCACAAACGTGGGCGCGGACGTGATAGACTTCTACACCTACGTCTGGAACGGGACGCGGTACCTCTACAAGGGCAAGTGGCTGGAGCCGCAGAGGGAGGTCAAAACTATCAGGGTCAAAACTGCTGAAGGTTTTGAGGAGAGGAAAGTAGTTATCGAAAAGACCGTTCACGGCCCGCTCATCGAGAGGGAAGGTTTTAAGGTGGCAATCGCCTGGACGGGCTTGACTGCTACGACGGAAGCCCTGGCGATCTACCGCTACAACTACGCGAGTGACATCGAGGAGTTCATCGAAGCGATGAAGTACTTCGACGTTCCGGCTCAAAACGTTGTCTACGCCGACGTCGATGGTAACACGATGTACTACCCGGCTGGAAAGTACCCCGTAAGGCTTGTAAACGGTAAGGAGGTAGCCGGCAACGTCGTTTTCAACGGCTCAAACGGCGATGGGGAGTGGAGGGGATTCAAACCCTACGGATTTTCGAGCTGGGAGGGCTTCATACTGTTCGAAGAAATTCCGCACCTCATAAATCCGCCCTACGTCGCCACAGCCAATCAGGAAATTACGTTCGACTACGAACACTACCTGGGCGACACGATGTACTTCGCGGAGCCGTACAGGGCTATGAGGATCTACGAGATGATAGAACAGATCGCAGCTAGAGAAAAGCTGACACCGGAGCACTTCATGGAAATGCAAAGGGACACGTACTCGAAAGCCGCCGAATTCTTCCTGCCGTTCCTGCTCGAAGTGGATGAGGAAGATTTGAAGAATTACGTGGAGATGATCGCGAAATGGGACAGAAGAATGAGTAAAGACTCCCGGGAAGCACTCGTATTTGCACTCTGGCTCGAAAAGTTTGTAAACGAAACATTCGGCGACGAGTTCGGCGCTGCCGGGCTGGACAGAGAATACTATCCGAAGCTTTTCGTTCTTCAGAATCTGCCGGCTGATTCGAGGTGGTTCGACGATATCAGAACGCAGGAAAGAGAGACACGCAGAGATATAGCGGCGAGGGCTTTGAGAGAGGCTATCAAGGAGATTGAGACTGAAGGTTACAGGACCTACGGCGACCTAAACGTCCTCGACGTCAGACACCCCTTCAGCAGGGTCGTAAGCTTCTTCGACTACCCGAAGATTCCGATGGACGGGTCAGCCTACACTGTTTTCAACTTCAGAAGGGACAGGCTCTGGAACGATGCGCAAGCCGGAAGCAGCTGGAGGATGATAGTCACGTTCGAGGAGAACTACTGCGTCATCCCGGGCGGGAACTCGGGGTTCTTCCTTTCGAAGCACTATAGCGACCAGCTCGAAATGTGGGCGAGGGGCGACTACAAGGTCTGCGACTTCTCGCTGGGGGGTGAGAGGATTGAGTTCGATTAGACAGTTCGCAGCTTTCTTCGCAGGTCTGGCTCTCTCCTACTTCCACTGGGCGGGGATTGCGATCGGAGGATTCATTCTCGGCTTCTCTGCTGGAAGCATGAGGTCTGCCGCCGCATTCGGAGCACTTTTGGGCTTCGCCGTCTGGCTGTCCTTCGCAGCCTACGTTGCCGCCTTCTACGACTTCCAGCGCTTCGCCTCGTTGCCGCTCAGCTACCTGAGCTTACTCTTGAGCTCAGCACTCGCTACGCTTTCGAGCTGCACTGCGAGGGGTCTGTGTGAAGGGCTTGCCACCCGCGCTTAAAAGGAAAAAGAGATATATTGCGTTCCAACTAATTTCTGAAAAGCCGGTGGACGCGTCAACGCTGTGGAGGGAAATTGTGAACACGAGCTTGTCCCTCTTCGGAGAGGTGTTCGCGGACCCCATGCTCAAGCTCGAATACTTCGACGGAGGGAGGGGTGTGCTGAGGTGCTCCCGGGAGGAACTCGACAAAGCTATAATAGTCTTAAGTCTACTCAACGAGGTTGGCGGCGGAAGAGTTGCAGCCATGACGCTTGGGGTTAGCGGAACGATTAAGAGCTGTATGAGAAAGTTCGTGAGGTGATGGTATGCACCTACCGCAGATGGGATACGACAGGGCAATAACGGTATTCAGCCCGGACGGCAGGCTGTTTCAGGTAGAGTACGCGAGAGAAGCCGTAAAGAGAGGGGCGACAGCTATCGGCATAAAGTGCAGGGACGGCGTCATACTCATCGCGGACCGCAGGGTTGCGAGTAAGCTTATGGAGATCGACACGATAGAGAAGATCTACAAGATAGACGAGCACATCGCCGCTGCAACGTCTGGACTGGTCGCCGATGCTCGTGTCCTCGTCGAAAGAGCTCGAATCGAAGCCCAGATAAACCGTCTGACTTACGACGAACCGATAAGCGTCAAGGAGCTCGCGAGGAGAATATGCGACTTCAAGCAGCAGTACACGCAGTTCGGAGGCGTCAGACCCTTCGGCGTATCGCTACTCATAGCTGGAGTCGATGATGTTCCTAAACTCTACGAAACAGACCCCAGCGGAGCTCTGCTGGAGTACAAGGCTACGGCTATAGGTATGGGTAGGAACATCGTGATGGAGCACTTCGAAAAGGAATACAGAAGCGACCTCAGCTTCGACGAAGCCCTCATACTCGGTCTCGTCGGGCTGGGGAAAGCAATAGAGTCCGAGCTCAGCGTCGAGGGCGTCGAGGTCGGATACGTCCGCGTGGACGAGAAGAAGTACAGGGAGATGACGCCGGAAGAGCTCAAGCCCTACATCGAGAAGGCGAACGAGTTAATCAGGCAGGAGCTGAAGAAGTAGTATGGTAACGCTCGAAAAAGCCGTAATTGCGAGACTCCGCAAAGGGGGGACGGAGTTCGAGGTGCTCGTAGACCCTTACTTAGCGAGGGATCTAAAGGAAGGCAAGGAGGTAGATTTCGACGAGCTCTTGGCGGTCGAGGAAGTGTTCAAGGACGCGAAGAAGGGCGTTAGAGCTTCACTCGAAGAACTGCAGAAGGTCTTCGGAACGACGGACGTCAGGAAGATAGCGAGGATAATCATCGAGGAAGGTGAAGTTCAGCTCACAGCCGAGCAGCGGAAAGAGATGCTCGAAGCCAAGAGGAAGCAGATAATTACGTTTCTCAGCAGGAGCGCCATAAATCCACAGACCGGCACACCTCACCCACCGTCGCGCATAGAGAGAGCACTCGAGGAGGCGAAGGTCAGTATAGACATCTTCAAGCCCGTGGAGGCTCAGATAAAAGACATAGTCAAAGCTCTGAAGCCGATAATCCCGCTGAAGTTCGAGGAGATGGAGATAGCCGTAAAAGTTCCTCCAGAATACGCTGGCAAAGCGGTTGCAGCCCTCTACAACTTCGGGGGAATCGTCAAGGATGAGTGGCAGAGCGACGGTAGCTGGATATGTCTGATGCGCATCCCCTCGGCTATGTACGGCGAACTGATGGATCTGCTCGGGAAGGTAGCCAAGGGAGAGGCTCAGACAAAGATTCTGAGGAGGATAGGATGAGGAAGATAGTCCTGCCGGGAGACCTTCTAGCCACGAACCCGCGTGTAGCTGGCTTCGGTACCTACGTTGAGAACGGGAAAGTCTACGCCAAGCAGCTCGGAATACTCGACAAGACCGACACCCACGTCAGGGTTATTCCCCTGAAGGGCAGGTATATCCCTTCGGTCGGCGACGTCGTAGTTGGGATAGTAAAGGAAGTTGTCGCCAACGGCTGGATTGTGAACATAAACTCCCCCTACCAGGCTTTCCTACCGGTCACCGAGAACCCCGAGATGAAGCCGAACAAGAAACCGGACGAGGTGCTGGACATAGGCGACGCCATAATAGCGAAGGTCCTCAACATAGACCCCAACATGCGCGTCACGCTTACGATGAAGGACAAGCTCTGCCACCCGATACGCTTTGGGAGGATAGTAGCAATACTTCCGCCGAGGGTTCCGAGGGTGATAGGAAAGAAGGGGAGCATGATAAAGCTCCTGAAGGGAGAGCTGGGAATTCAGATCGTCGTCGGGCAGAACGGGTTGATATGGATAAACGGAGACCGAAGAAAGGTTGCGATAGCCGAGGAGGCGATCTACCTCATAGAGCAGGAAGCTCACACCGAAGGTCTGACGGACAGAATCGCGGAGCTCGTGAGGAGGAGGAAGAAGGATGTTGGAATCGAGACCTGAGAGGCTGATAGTCGATGGAACCAGGCTCGACGGCAGAAAGCCAGACGAGCTCAGACCAATAAGGATAGAGGCGGACGTGCTGAAGAATGCGGACGGCTCCTGTTACCTCGAAATGGGAAAAAATAAGGTAGTGGCGGCGGTTTACGGACCGAGGGAAGTTCATCCCAGGCACCTTCAGGACCCGGTTAAGGCGATAGTCAGGTACCGCTACAACATGGCTCCCTTCAGCGTCGAGGAGCGCAAGAGACCCGGACCCGACAGGAGGAGCATAGAGATATCGAAGGTCAGCAAGGAGGCTTTAGAAACCGTAATAATGAAGGAGCTATTTCCGCGCTCCGCGATAGACATATTCGTTGAAGTTCTGCAGGCTGACGCGGGAAGCAGAACAGCTTGTCTAAACGCAGCAAGTGTGGCGTTGGTAGATGCGGGAATACCGATGAAGGGCATGATAACGTCCGTAGCCGTTGCGAAGGTCGACGGTGTTCTGGTTCTTGATCCAATGAAGGAGGAGGACTTCTACGGCGAAGCAGACATGCCTTTCGCGTTCTTCATCCGCAATGGAAAGATAGAGTCGATAACTCTGCTGCAGATGGACGGCAGGATGACGAAGGAGGAGATAAGGCAAGCTCTGGAGCTGGCTAAGAAGGGAGCCATGGAGATCTACAGAATGCAGAGAGAGGCGATCCTCAAGAAGTTCATAGCCGACGCCAAGGAGGTGAACGATGCCTGAGGACATAAGAGTGGAGATAAAGAGGGACTACGTCCTCTCGAAGCTGAAGGACGGAGAGAGGATCGACGGAAGAAAGCCGAACGAATTCAGAAACATAGAGATATACCCAAACGTCGTGGAGAAAGCCGAGGGGTCAGCTCTCGTCAAGCTCGGGAACACCCAGGTCGTTGTTGGTGTAAAGATACAGCCCGGTGAGCCTTATCCGGATACACCCGACAAAGGAGTCATGATAACGAACGCAGAGCTCGTCCCGCTCGCCTCTCCAACCTTCGAACCCGGTCCACCGGATGAGAACGCAATAGAGCTCGCAAGGGTCGTCGATAGAGGTATAAGGGAGAGCGAGGCGATAGACCTCGAAAAGCTCTGCATAGAGGAGGGAGAGAAGGTCTGGATAGTCTTCATCGACATCCACGCGATTGACGATGACGGCAACCTGCTCGACGCGTCGAGTATAGCGGCGATAGCTGCGCTCCTCAACGCCAGGGTTCCGGCTTCGCGCTTCGGCTTGGGGGACGACTTCCTGCTGCCCGTGAGGGACATCCCTGTGTCCGTCACGTCTCTGATCGTGGGGGACAAGTACCTCGTCGACCCTTGCAGAGACGAGCTGAGCGTCGGAAACTACACTCTCACAATAACCACGGACAGCAGGGACAACGTGGTAGCGATTCAGAAGAGCGGCGGATACATGCTGCGCGAGGAACTCTTCGAAGAGCTGCTGGACGTCAGCATCGATTGCGCTCGCAAAATAAGGGAAATTATAGTAAAAATCTAAAGGCTCGAAAGGATCTTTTCTATTCTACTTATCTCCTCCCTCGTCTTCTCTATCGACTCCGTGCAGTCCAGGTACTGCAGCATCGAACCGCACTTGGGGCATGTGAAGTTCAGCTCCATTGCGCTGTCGTAGGACACCTTCACGCAGAAGTTGGGGCACACGTAGTATATCGTGCTGCTCTCGTTTTCGAGCTTCTCCTGTAGCTTCTTCTTGGTCTTTTCGAGCTCCTTTTTCAGGATGTCCTTCGCCTTGTCGTAGTTTATCCTCCAGTAGTACTCCATCCAGCCGGTCTCATCGTCTCTCCTCCTTCTGTACTCCGCAAGCCCGATCTCGTACATCGCGAAAAGCGCCCTCCTGATCTCGTTGACGTCTATCTGCAGCTCCAGCGCGAGCTGGTCGTCGGTGAACTCGCCCTCTATCTGTAGCGAGTAGAGAATCGCTCCCACTTCCCCAGCCACCCTTTCCACGAGTTCGTGGATCAGGGCTTCGACGTTGAGAGTTTCAGCTTTCACGGTTTAAACTATTGCGTGTAAACATTTTTTAAGGTTGCGGAGAAGTGCTAGCAAAAAATTACGCGAGTGTGAGCTGAAGCGCCAGCAGTATTAGCGTGATGACTATTATACCCGCCACATCCCCAACTTCGACTACGGGTCTCATACTACTTTTTCATCATCATGTTATTTAAACTTTTCGTCTATGTATACTCCATAATACTATTTATAGTAGTAATTGTGGTAACAATGGAAATAGTTATAATAATGAGTATCCAGCAAACTTTTTATCGCGAGGAGTTTGAGGCGGAAGCTAATGAAAGTCCTCGTTACCGAGCCCATAAGCGAGGAAGCCGTGGAGTTTATGCGTAAAAACGGTGTCGAAGTCGATGTCAGAGCTGGTATTTCCCGCGAAGAGCTCCTTCAGATTATCGGTGATTACGACGGGCTGGTAGTCAGAAGCCAGACCAAAGTGGACAGAGAGCTGATCGAAGCCGGCAGAAAGCTCAAAATAATAGGAAGAGCTGGCGTCGGGGTTGACAACATCGACATCGAAGCCGCCACGCAGCGCGGCATAGTAGTCGTAAACGCGCCCGGCGGGAACACGGCATCGACGGCTGAGCACACGATAGCTCTGATACTCGCCGCCGCAAGGAAGATCCCGCAAGCAGACAAGAGCGTCAAGGAGGGCAAGTGGGAGAGGAAGAAGTTCGTAGGCATCGAGCTCAGAGGCAAGACGGCTGGCATCATCGGGCTCGGGAGGATAGGATACGAAGTCGCTAAGCGCTGCAAAGCGCTCGAAATGAACGTGATCGCTTACGACCCCTACATACCAGCCGAGAGAGCCGCTCAGATAGGCGTTAAGCTCGTAGATTTCGACACGTTGCTGAGGGAGTCGGACGTGATAACTGTACACGTTCCGAAGACGAAGGAGACGATCGGTCTAATAGGACGGGAAGCCTTCGAAAAGATGAAGGACGGCGTCATAGTTGTTAACGCCGCGAGGGGCGGGATAGTGGACGAGGAAGCCTTATGCGAAGCTGTAAAGAGTGGTAAGGTCTTCGCCGCAGCTCTGGACGTTTACGAGAAGGAACCGCCGGATCCGGAGAACCCGCTGTTTAAGCTTGAGAACGTCGTGACGACTCCCCACATCGCAGCGTCGACTAGAGAGGCGCAGAGGAGCGTCGGAATGATCATCGCCGAGGACATCGTGAGGTTCGCGAAGGGGCTACCGGCTAAGAACGCCGTGAACTTCCCGGCTATCGATCCCTCGGACTTCGAGTTCATGATGCCGTACGTAACGCTGGCGGAGAAGATGGGCAAAATAGTGGCAGCGCGACTTGGCGGAGTAATAAGGAGGGTGAAGGTCACAGCCCGAGGGAAGCTCGCCGAGAAGAACATCGAAGTAATCACGAGAGCTTTGCTCAAGGGTCTGCTCGAACCCATAGTCGGCAGGGAGCTGAACCTCGTATCGGCGAAGCCCATAGCCATCGAGAGGAACATATCCGTGGAGGAGAGTAAAATAGAGCGCTCCGAACACTACGAGAGCTTGCTTGAAGTCGTCGTGGAGAGCGACGGTAAAGAAATGTACCTCGCCGGAACTTGCTTCGGGAAAGAGTATAGAATACTGAAGATCGACAAGTACAACGTGAACTTCGTCCCGAAAGGGCACTACATAATATCGCTGCACGAAGACAAGCCTGGAGTGATAGGCAGGGTCGGCACGCTCTTCGGGAAGAACAACATAAACATCGCCGGAATGATCGTCGGCAGAACCGGCGACAAGCCCGGAGGCGTCCAGCTCATGCTCCTGCTCGTCGACGACCCGCCGAGCAAGGAGGTTCTCGAAGAGATGGTGAAACTCGATGGAATAATAGATGCCACCTACATTTATTTGTAGTCGAGAGCTTTTCTCATTTCTATCGCAGCTTTTTTCGGATCCTCCGCTTCATATATCGCCCTTCCAACTATTATCCCGTCCGCGTAGTCCAGAACTTCCAGACTTCCACCCTGGGCACCTATTCCGGGGCAGAGGACCTTCATGCTTCCCGCCACCTCTTTTATTCTCCTCACTCTCTCCACTCTTGTAGCTGGAGCTACGACGCCGTGGCATCCGAGTCTCCTCGCCATTTCGACGATTCTGAGCGAAACTTGACTCATGAACTCCTCCCCGCCCCTGCTGCTAAGCTCGCTTACTACGTAGACTTCCCCTCCAAAGTTCTCGGCGACGCTGAGGACAGACTCGACTGTATCGCTTCCCACGAAACCGTGCACGATCACAGCTTTCGCGCCGCTCTCAAACGCCAGCTTCGCTATCGTTGAGCTAACATGCGGGACGTCGGCTATCTTGAAGTCCGCTATCACGGGCTTTATTCTGCGGAGCTCTCCTACTATTTGCAGTCCGGCGGAGAGGACGAGGGGGTAGTTGACCTTAAGTGCGTCCACAAACCCTCTGACGTCTTCCGCTATTCTTATCGCTCTTTCGGCGTCGAGCACGTCGAGGGCTAAGATCAGCTGCTTCACGGTCCCACTCATCGCTAAACTTATCAACCTTTTTCCCCCGACTACTTCAGGGACGGCGAGCATCGCATGCGCGACGCGATGAAACCGTCCGGCTCCACCCGTAAATTTATAATCTAACGGCTAATTTTTCCATGCTCGAAGTGGAGCTGTGCGGGATGAAGTTGAAAAATCCCCTCATCCTCGCGAGCGGAATTCTCGGAAGCTCTGCAGCGACGCTAAGCAGAATGGCTGAGCACTGCGGAGCTGTAGTTACAAAATCTGTGGGGATCGAGGGAAGGGAAGGCTACCCCAATCCAACCGTTCTTAACTGGCGATGCGGCTTGCTGAACGCTGTCGGCTTGGCCTCTCCTCCAGCCGCGAAGTTTGCGGAGGAGCTGAGAAAGTACAGGGGTGATGCGAGGCTCGTGGTGAGCCTCTATGGCTCCTCGCCCAGCGAGTTTGCCAAACTCGTCGAGATCTTCGACTTCGCCGACGCATTCGAGATAAACCTCAGCTGTCCGCACGTTAAAAAAGCCGGGCTGGAAATCGGCAACGACATCGAGCTGTCGAAGTCCATCGTCAGAGCTGCGAAGGATGCGACGGAAAAGCCAGTTTTCGCTAAGATATCCGCAATGCACAGATACGTCGAACTGGGATGCGAACTCGAAAGAGTCGGCGTAGATGCCATAACGATAACGAACTCCCTTCCCGGGATGAGGATAGACGTAATTTCGCGTCGACCCGTGTTGTCGAACGTCACCGGCGGCGTTAGCGGTATCGCAATAAAGCCGATAGCTGTCAAGTGCGTTTACGACCTCTACAGACACGTCGATGTTCCTCTCATCGGCTGCGGCGGCGTTACGACCTTCGAAGACGTCTTGGAGTTTCTGATGGCTGGCGCCACCTGCGTGGAAGTCGGCAGCGCGAACTTCTTCAGCACCCGGATCATCTACAGCCTGAAGGAGAGCCTCGTCGCGTTTCTGAGAGCCGAAGGTTGCAGCGTCCGCGAAATAATAGGAGCCGCTCACACCTCGATCGGCTGAGAGAGCAGTGGACTTTCGGCGAGGACTTTTTCGAAAAACCTTTCGTCCTTCAAAACAGCCCTCGCAGCCGAGGCTAGCTTCGCTCCGGCTTTGATGATCGCCTCCCCGCTCTTCGCGTCTACGAAGGAGTTGTTTCCGATAACGTTTCCGAGCTTTGAGAGCCTCGTTATCAGCTCCAGATCGCATCCGCCACCAGGAATCATTGCGTCGACGTGCAGAAACTTAGCGCCGGCTGCGAATACCTTGAAGCTTAGAGATTCGTAGTCTATGCCGTATCCGCCTCTTATCTTCACGGAAACCGGCACTAATTTCGCCGCAGCTCTAACCACCTCGACCAACCTTTCGGGATCGAACATAAGAGCCTCTCCGCACCCTATCTCGACGAACTCCGGCTGCCTGCAGTGCGCGTTTATTTCGAGTATTCCACCGTAGTCGGCGACGAGTTCAGCTACCGCCAGGTAGCCCTCCAGAGTGGACGATCTGACGTTTACGGCAAAGGTCTTCTTTCTCAGCTTTTTCAGCTCTTCCTCTATGCCGGCTATCGGGTCCTCGAACACGAACTCCTTCCTTCCGCGCCTCACAGCTTTCTTCGCAGCCTCCATAGCCTTTTTGTCCGCGTTGAACCCGCCCAGAACTACGAGGGCAGCCCTTTGCCTGTTGCAGAACTCCGCGTCGTTTATTCCAGCCATCGCTGAAAGTGCTACTCTGTTCTCAAACCTCATAGAGCTCATCAACGTTCAGTTCGCCCTCGAAGACCCTCGATGCCGAGCCGATGAGCTTCGCCTCCTCTTCGAGCTCCACCACGAGTTTCCCGCCCCTCGTCAGAACTTCCACAACTTTTCCGACGTAGCCGAGCCTGCTGGCTACGAAAGCCGAGGCTACGCTGCCGGTTCCGCAACTCAGAGTTTCCCCTTCCACCCCTCGCTCGTAGGTTCTGATTTTAAGCTTCCCACCCTCGACCTTCACGAAGTTAACGTTCGTGCCCTTGGGAAACGCCCGGTGGTAACGTATAGCCCTCGCGTCGGGAAGTATGTCGAAGTCTAGGTCGTCGACGAATACAACTGCATGCGGAACGCCTACGAGCACGTGGTGAACTTCGTAACTCCTGCCGTTTACTTCCAGCTCCCTGCTCCACAGAAACTCCGGTTTTCCCATTTTCACGCGTATCCACCAGATCCCGTCTTTCCAAACGTCGAGCTCGATTACTCCCGCGAGCGTTTCAACGCTTATTCTGCCAGTGGCAGCGTAACCTTCTTCGACGACGTATCTAGCGAAACATCTAATCCCGTTTCCGCACATCGCAGCCTCGCTGCCGTCGCTGTTGAAGTAGCGAAACTTTGCATCCGCAACGCTCGAACGCTGAACGAAGATCGCACCGTCGCCGCCGACTCCGAAGTTCCTGTGACAGACTGCTCTCACGAACCTTGGTTTCTCTCTCTCCGGAACTATTTCCCGCGAGTACTCGTCGAATACGACGAAGTCGTTGCCGTTTCCGTGCATCTTGACGAAGCGCATGTAGAGCGTCGCGGGCTCGGTTTTTGAGTTTTGACTTCGAGACATGCTCTTCTGATCGTTAAGTATAAGAATTTTTTAAGTATAAATCCGGTATGCGCGTCATCGTCGTCGGAGGAGGAGCTGCGGGAATGAGTGCAGCGTCCCGCGTAAAAGCGCTGAAGCCGGACTGGGAAGTCGTGGTTTTTGAGGAGACGAACTTCGTGAGCCATGCGCCTTGCGGTATACCCTACCTCGTCGAGGGGCTCGTCAGCAGCGCTGAGGAGCTGATGTACTACAAACCCGAGTTCTTCAGGAAGGAGAGGGGTATCGACGTCAGGACGAACGCGAAGGTCGTGGACGCGAAACCCGGAATCGTGCGGGTTATGGAGAACGGGGAAGAGAGGGAATACGAGTGGGATCGTCTGATTCTGGCGACCGGTGCGCTTCCAAAGCTTCCTCCGGTTGAGGGCATCGATTTGCCCGGTGTCTTCACAGTTCGACACCCCGCGAGGGCAGAGGAGATCGCAAGAGCAGTAGAAGAAGCTGAAAACGTCGTGATAGTCGGCGCCGGCTACGTCGGTGTCGAGATGGCAGAGGCTGCGGCTGCGAGGGGTAAGAAAGTGACGGTCATCGAGGCTCTGCAGCAACCGCTTCCGAACCTCGACGCCGAGATGGCAGAGATCGTGAAGAGAGAGATGGAGAAAAAAGTGGAATTGAGGCTTGAAGAGAAGCTTGCTGCGATAGAGGGGAAGGACAGGGTAGAGAGAGTCGTTACCGACAGGGGCGATTACAGAGCGGACGTCGTGGTAGTTGCTACTGGTGTGAAAGCTAACGTCGAAATAGCCGAGAAGCTCGGATGTGAAATCGGCGAAACCGGAGCAATAAGGACCGACAGCAGGATGAGGACGAGCGTGGAAAACGTTTACGCCGCCGGCGACTGTGCGGAAACGAGACACATCGTCACGGGCAAACCCGCCTGGATACCGCTCGCACCCTCGGGAAACAAGATGGGATACGTAGCCGGAGTGAACGCCGCTGGTGGTGAGCTCGAATTCCCGGGCGTGCTGGGCACGCAGTTCACGAAGTTCTTCGATCTCGAAATAGGCTCCACGGGGCTGAGCGAGAGGGTCGCAAGGCTTGAGGGTTACGAAGTCAAGACAGCTTTCGTCAAAGCTAAGACGAGGGTGCACTACTATCCCGGAGGTCGCGACGTGTGGCTCAAGGTCGTAGCCGATGCGGAGACCAAGAAGATCCTCGGCGCGCAGATCGTAGGCGCTGACGTCGCAATGCGCGTGAACGTGCTGGCTACGATGATACAAGCTGGGTTTACGAGCAGAGACGCCTTCTTTACGGATCTAGGCTACGCACCGCCGTTCACTCCGATATGGGACCCGATAATCGTCGCCGCCAGGATTCTGAGGTTCTGAAATGGAGGAACTCGCGAAGATCTGTGAAGTGTACGAGCCGGTAGGATACGAGGCGGATGAGACGCCGCCGCTCATAGCTCCGAAACCCGCGAAAGACTTCGTAGTCGTAAAGCCGAGGAGCAGCGAAGAGGTTGCCAGGATTCTGCGCTTCGCGAACGAGCGCCGGATACCCGTGTTCATCAGAGGCGGCGGAACCGGGCTGAGTGGAGGGGCTGTTCCGACTAAGCGAGGCATCGTGCTGAGCACGGAGAGGTTAAAGGAGCTGAGCGTAGACGTCAGAAACAGATTTGCAGACTGCGGAGCCGGGGTAACGCTGCGGGAACTTGAGGCAGCTGCTGAATCGCGCGGTCTCAGTTTCCCTCCGCACCCCGGAGCAGAGACGGCGACAGTTGGCGGAATGATAGCGACGAACGCTGGCGGCATGAGGGCTCTGAAGTACGGAACCATGCGCAACTACGTCTTGGCCTGTGAAGTCGTGCTTGCGGACGGCAAAATTCTGCAGCTGGGCAGCAGAACTCTGAAGAACTCCACTGGTTATCCGCTTCTCCAGCTTTTCATCGGAAGCGAGGGGACACTCGGCGTTATAACGAGGGCTACTCTGAAGCTCTTCCCGTCCCTTCGTGAATCCGTCGGCGTCGTCGCAGCCTTTGACAGCACAGAAGAAGCTGTAAACGCCATAATCGAACTTTCAAAAACTTTGCTCCCGCTCGCGCTGGAGTTCATGGAAGACAGAGCCGTCGAGATCGGCGAGTCAGTTGTTGGAAAGAGGTGGCCAGTTAGGGGTAGAGCCCACGTCTTCGCGATATTCGAGAACTTCGCTGAGGCTGAGAGGAGTGCAGAAGTTCTGGGCGACGCCGTGGTTGCGAGTGGCAAGGAGCTTAGAGACCTGATGCTGATAAGGGGGTCGATATACGAAGGGCTGAGGAAGAACATAATCGAGATACTCGACGTCTGCGTCCCCCCGGGGGAGATAGCCATTTATCTGAAGGAGAGCGAGAGGATAGCGGCGAAATACGGCGTCGACGTGATAACTTACGGTCACGCTGGCGACGGAAATCTGCACCAGCATCCGCTCGTCTACGAGGGATGGCGGGAAACGTACTTCAGCTTCCGGGAAGAACTCTTCGAACTCGCGACGAAGCTTGGCGGAGTTATAAGCGGTGAGCACGGGATAGGAGAGGTGAAGAGAGAGGAGTTCAGAAAGCTCTACCCGGAACAGTACGAGTTGATGAGAAAATTGAAGAGTCTGTTCGATCCCAACGGAATCCTGAACCCCGGAAAGGTGGTATGATTTAGCGTCTTCTGCGGAATAGATGTGGGGATCAGAAGGAGCGTCGCCGCCGTGCTGCGCGGGTGCAGGATAGTCTGGATAGGCGATTACGAGGATCTGAGCGTCGAAGTCAAATACGCTGGCATCGACGCACCGCTCTCCTCTCCCGCTGAAGGAAACTTCCGCGAGTGCGAACGAAAGTTGCAGAGGATGGGGATCCCGCTCTTTCCGCTGAACGTTGAATTCATCAGGAAGGTCTCGCTCAGAGGTATGGAGATCGCGGAAGAGTTGAAGGGGAAAGGTGTGGAGGTCTTCGAGGTCTACCCCTACGCCACCCGCGTGATCCTGGGCATAGCGCCCGGGGCTAAGAAGACGCGGAAGGAGGGTTTGAGGAGAATACTCGAAGACCTGAGGAAGTTCGTCGACGTTCCAGAGCTCAGCCACGACGAGGTAGACGCTGTAATAGCGGCTCTTACAGTCAAACTCTACGTAAGCGGCGACGGTTTTGCCATTAGCGGGAGAGATGGTACGATAATAGTGCCGAGTCCCGCGGCACGCCGGAGAGCTGACAGCTGAAGCTTTTACTTTTTTCGTCGTTTATGAACAAATTTTCTAAAAAATTTTGTCTTAAACGCAATCAAACTCATTATTGCTGTAGATGGATAGAAAAGTTAATAAACGTTCGAGCTAGTTCTGTTCAGGTGGTGGGATGAGGGAGGTATACCTCGTAGGCTTTCTCAGAACCCCGTTTTCGAGGAGTCGCCCGCGTCAGCCGGAGAGGGACGTCTTCCACAAGATAAGGGGCGACGAACTGATGGCGATGGTCCTCGACAAGCTGCCCGAGAAGGTCGGGGTGAAGAAGAGCGACGTAGACCGAATACTGGTGGGATGCGCATTTCCGGTTTGGGAGAACTGGGCTTACGGCGGGAAGTCGCCGGCGCTGCTGGCTAAGTATCCGGTCGAAGTATCGACGACGCTCATGGACATGCAGTGCGCGTCCTCGATAATAACGACGATGTACGGTTACCTCGAAATAGCGACCGGACAGGCTGACGTCGTTATAGCCGGAGGCTACGAGCACATGACGAGGGTTCCGATGGGGGCTGAAAACCCGTACGTTTCGAGGAACGAGAAGCTCCTGAGCGAGGAATACAAGGAATACAGGATGGACGTGGGCTTCGTGATGGGTCTGACCGCTGAGGAGCTGTTCAAGGAGGCTAGTGAGAAGTTCGGGATGACGAAGCGCGACCTCGACGAGTGGGGCGTGAGGAGCCACAAGCTCGCAGCGAAAGCGCTCGAAGAAGGTTACTTCAAGGGTGAAATACTGCCCGTCGAGGCTCCGCAAGCTGACGGAAGCAAGATACTCGTAGACAGAGATCAGTCCATACGCCCAGACACGTCGCTCGAAGTTGTCGAGAAACTCC
>JBEVCD010000021.1:0-8509 GCA_040514265.1 Archaeoglobaceae archaeon
TATGTGGACAAATTCGGTTTCTGAACAGCAAAATTAATCTCCGGCACAACTCCCTCAGATGTTCATCAGGCTGAGAGAGAAGATAGCGAGGAAGTTCGGAAGGAGGGTTGCGAGTCCCTTCAGAGTCCCGCTCGGTTGGGTGGACATCTACGCGGACAGGGTCGGAGTGGACATAGATATCGGCTGCACGGAGTCGTGCTTCGAGAGGCTGAGCTCCTACCCCTTCAAGGACGTGAAGGTTCTGAGCGTTGAGGAAGCTAAGAAGTTAGCCGGAAACCTCGAAGATAGGGTTTTCGACGACGTTAGCATGGATGCCAAAAAGATAGCCGACGCTCTGGCGTTTCTTTACATTGTAGGGGAAATTAAGGAGAGTGAGGTCAGCTACGAGCCACTCCGGCAGCTGCTGCCCGAGCTCAAAATGTACGGGCTCGCAACTTCTTACTCCCTGGACAAGCTCAGACCCGTATTCTTCGCGAGCCTCAGCAGCGAAGGTTACAGAGTGGCGAAGAGGGTGGTTGCGGAGAGGTTGGAAACGTTCGAAGACAGGTTGTGGAAGCTCAGCTCTCCGCTCTCGTCCTTGATAGCTCTCGGAATGACGAAGCAGAGGTTCGCGGAAACGAACTTCAGCGGCGGCGATTTGCAAGGACTCCTGATGGGTATGAAGAAAACTAGCGTTCCCCGCTTGGAGCTGGCGCACCCCAAGGCTATGTTAGCCGAGTTTCTGGTCGCGACAGCCCTTAACGGTGAGGCTTCAAGGCTCGCCAGGAAGCTCGAAAGAATGGGGTTGGCTTTCAAGGTCAAGACGCACTCCCCGAGCGGCTACGAGATCGGCGAGGAGTACAGAATCGCAAGGGAAGCTATCGAATTCTTGCTGAAAGCCAGTTACGCCGACGTAGGAAGGGATCTGTTGGCGGAGTTCCTTGCAGCGTATGTCCCCCTCTTTTACTCCGATGTCTATCCTGTGCTGCGCTACTGCGGGGATAAGCTGAAGGAGTGCGAGAGAAAGGGTCTCTGCGAGCTGAGGGGCAGTAGAGTCATACTTAAGGAAAACTTCGAGGAATACGCACGTGTAAGACTCGCGATGGTCGCGGACGCTATAATCCGAAGTCTCTCTTGACGACCTCCGCTACCTCTCTCCCCGCTCTCACGCTGCCGTTCATACTCCTCTCCGGATAGTTCGGCTTTGAGAACATCCCGGCGACGTAGAGACCTTCCGCAACCCTGTACGGGAGGATCTTTCTCCTATATCCTCTCTCATATATGGGACCGCTGTGTCTGGCTTTAAATACCCTGAACCACCTGATGCTCTTTTCTTCGACTCCGTACCTTCTTAGAGCTCCCAGAAAGCTCCTCGCGACCTCTTCGTCGCTCGGTAGCTTATCCGGCGTCGTGTAGGATGCGAGATAAGCGATGTGTTCTCCATAGTCCTCCGGCGGCGCGAGGTTCGTGTGCTCTATTATCGCCCCGAAAGGCGTGCCGATCGAGTTTATCCAGTAGACGTTACTGATCGGCTCTTCGAGTCCTACGAGCACACAAACCGAGCTCTGGTAGCGGATGTCGACGTTCAGGAAGTTCGGCGGACCCGTGTATATCACAGCGTCGAACTCCTCGCCGCCAACCTGCCACTTCCCATACTTCTTAATATCCACAGCTCTGAATTCGATATCCAGACCCTCTGCCAGCCTTTCGACGAGCTGCTTGAAGCCTCCCCTCAGATAGCCTATCTCCTCGCCGCCGAGCTTTCTGTTGCTGCGGATCGCGACCCTCGCAAGCAGCCAGGCGTAGCTTACTTCGTTGGCGTTTTCTCCGAACTTTGCTTCGAGGAGAGGCATGAAGAACTTTCGAAGCAAACCCTCTCCGAGCTCCCGCCTTATTCCGTCTACAGCAGAGACGTCGTCGAAATCCTCGAAGTTCAGCCTCCTGCTCCTGAGCGTGAAAAGAGCCAGTCTGAGCTTCTCGCCGAGGCTGAGGTACGGGTAGCGGAGAATCTCCATCGGTGTACCCAAGGGGTAAACTCTACCATCAATTCCGAATCCGACCTTTACGGTTTTCCAGAAGAGTTTCGAGCTCAAGCCGAGCTCCGAAATGAGGTCTAAAAGCTCCCTGTCCCCTCTGAAGCAGTGGTGGTAGAACTTCTCGACGCAGTAAGAGGGGCAGAAAGATGCAAGCAAACCTCCGAGTTCATTCGCCTCGAAAACCTTCACGCTCGCGTACTCGCTCAGCTCCTTCGCAGCCGTCAGACCGGTAAGTCCGGCTCCGACGACGGCGACCCTCATAACTCTCTCACCATCTCGAACCACCTGCGCCTTCCGAAGTGTTTCTCGACCCTCCTGTCGTCGATCATCCTCCTGACCTCGAACCCGAACTTGGTGAGCAGACCTATCGCAGCGTCGTTGTCCACGGCTACGACGCACCGAATCTTTCTGGCGTCGCAGTCGTCGATTATTCTTTTGAGCAGAGCGCTTCCGATCCCTTTTCCCCTTCTGAACGGAGAAACCGCTACGAAGTCAAGAATCGCTTCGTCTTTTTTAGCCCTCGGCCATATAAAGCTCAGAAGGAGCGACGCTTTCAGCCCCCTCACGAAGCCGAGTTCGTCGCGCAAAAACTTCCCGATCTCCCTTTCTCTGCTCACCTTTGCGAACCCCACAACCCTGTCGTCGATCGCGACGTATCCGGAGGTGTAGCGTTCGAAGTACTTGAACATCAGCTCCCTAGCGAGCTCGATGTCTCCGAAAACTGCGTTGAACTCGTTGCTGTACGACAAAACGAGGATTCTGACAGCATCCCTGACATGCTCCTTCCTAAGCTCCTCTATCCTCATGGTATCTTCTTATAGCCTCCATCGCGAAGCGCAGATCCTCCATGGATGCAGCGTAGCTTATCCTCACGTAGCTGTCGTTCCAGTCTCCGAACGGCTTCCCCGGCGTCACAGCGACCCCGTATTCGAGCAGCTTTTCCGCGTAGCCGAAGCAGTCCTCTCCTGCGTCGTAGAAAACGTAGAACGCACCCTCTGGTTTTACAACATCGCAGAACTTCTTTAGTTCCGAATAAACGAAGTCCCTCCTTTTTCTGAACTCCGAGACCATCGAAGATACGAGCTTATCGAACAGACCCTCTCTTATAACATCTGCGACGGCTTTCTGCGCGAAAGCCGGGGCACAGACGCCGTTGACCTGATGAACCTTCAGTATGGATTCGAGTAGCTCCGGAGGAGCTATCACGTAACCGATCCTCCAACCGGTCATAGCGAGGGATTTCGAAAAGCCGTTGACGACTACAACGTTCTCCCTTCCGGCGAGGGTTCCGGGTTTTTTGTCGTAGTGTATGTGCTCGTAGATCTCGTCGCTCACGATCAGGCAGCCGTAGTCCTCCGCAACTTCGGCGATCGCGTCCATCTGCCTCTGGTCGAGCACAGCTCCAGTGGGATTGTTCGGATAGTTGAGGAACAAAACGCTTACTTTTCTGCTCATCACCTCGTTCAGCTTCTCAGCGCTGAGCTCGAAGTCGCTGTTGTGTGTCATCACCTGCCTTACTCTGGCTCCGCACAGCTTCGCGTAGGTGAAGTAGCTGAGGAAGGACGGAGATGGTATCACGACCTCGCTGCCAGCTTCTACGAAAGCCAAGCTCGCGTTGAGTAACGCCTCGCTTGCGCCTGTCGTCACCATCACCCAGCTGCTTTCGACTCCGTGCATTTCGGCTATCGCCTCTCTGAGCTCTTCTATGCCGAAGTTGGACGTGTAGTGAGTGTAACCCCGCCGCATGGCGTTACAAGCCCTCTCTACAACTTCCTCTGGCGTGTCGAAGTCGGGCTCACCTATTGTTAGGCTTACGATCCTCCTTCCCTCCCTCTTCGCCCTCTCGACGATCTCGAACATCTTCCTTACCGTCGACGCGCTCACATCGCTGAGTCTGGAAGCTTCCCTCATCGCCCAAACTTCCGCAAACGGTATAAATCAATTCTGTAACTAGCGCTCCATGAGGAGCGACGAAGTAAAGAGGGGGATCGACAGAGTCGCACACCGGGCTCTTCTCAAAGCCGTAGGCGTAACTGACGAGGAGTTCGACAAACCGTTCATAGGTATTGCGAACGCGTTCAACGATATAGTACCCGGACACATGACGCTGAACAGGATAACGCAGGCAGTAAAGGAGGGCGTTTACGCGGCAGGCGGCGTTCCGTTCGAGTTCGGAGTGATAGGTATCTGCGACGGAATAGCGATGGGGCACGAGGGCATGTGCTACTCGCTGCCGTCGAGGGAGCTGATAGCTGACAGCATAGAGGCGATGGTCGAAGCTCACCGCTTCGACGGCTTGGTCGTCGTCGGCAGCTGCGACAAGATAGTCCCGGGAATGCTCATGGCTGTGATGCGGCTGAACATCCCCGCCATCGCCGTCACGGGCGGACCGATGCTCCCCGAAAAGGTCGGCGGGAAGAAGGTGTCGATAAAGGATGCGTTCGAAGCTGCAGGAATGTTCAAGGCCGGAAAGATAAGTGAAGCGGAGCTTAAGCTTTACGAGGACTTCTGCGCCCCCTACTGCGGCTCGTGTCAGGGTCTTTTCACGGCTAACACCATGCAAATAATTACTGAAACCCTTGGCTTGTCCCTCCCCTACTGTTCGACCTCGCCGTGCATGTCTTCGAGGAAGCTCAGGATCGCGAAGCTCAGCGGTATGCGAGTGGTGGAGCTTGTTAAGCAAGACGTTAAGCCGCTCGACATAGTCACGGAGCGCTCGTTCGAAAACGCCATAACGATCGACATGCTAATAGGTGGATCGACAAACACCGTGCTGCACCTTCCGGCTATAGCGAGGGAAGCGGGAATAAAGCTTTCTATAGACCTCTTCGACGAGATCAGCCGCCGAACGCCCCATATCGTTGCCCTCGACCCGGCAAGCATGGACATGGTCGTGGACCTCGACGAAAGTGGCGGGGTGCCGATGATAGTAAGGAAAGCCAAAGAGTACTTCCACAACGAGATGACCGTTAGCGGCAAGAGGCTATACGAAATAGCCGAGATGGCTGTCGCGAGGGGCAGGGACATAATACGCGACCCCTCGAACCCTTACAGCAGACAGGGCGGGATAGCGATACTGAAGGGCAACATAGCAAAGAAGGGCGCGGTTATAAAGACGGCAGCCGTCAGCGAGGATATGATGAGGTTTGAAGGCGCAGCGAAGGTCTTCGACAGCGAAAAAGAGGCGCTCGACGCCATCTTGGGAGGGAAAGTGGAGGAGGGGGACGTTGTGGTTATAAGGTACATGGGTCCCAAGGGTGCTCCGGGAATGCCGGAGATGCTCCTCCCCACGGCAGCCATAGCCGGAATGGGGTTGCAGAGGGTAGCCTTGATTACCGACGGGCGCTTCAGCGGTGCTACACGCGGTCCCTGCATAGGACACGTCTCGCCGGAGGCGGCGGAGGGTGGAAACATAGCGCTCCTCGAAGACGGCGACATCGTGAGGATCGACATCCCGGCGCGCCGCGTTGAAGCGGAACTCAGCGAGGACGAATTCGCTGAGCGCAGGGAGAAGTGGAAGCCGAAGGAGAGGAAGCTGAAGGGCTACCTAGCGAAATACGCGAAGCTCGTGAGGGGTGCCGATGAGGGAGCCGTTCTCGGTTAGCATCTTAGGGTTCGGCATCGCGTGGCTGATTTTCTTTCTTGTTTCCCTTGCAGCCCCAGGGTTCTTTATCTGGCTAGCTTTCAGACTGCTCGGGAGGGAGAGGAGTTTCCTGCGATGTATCTTTGCAAATTTCGCAAGCTTTGTAGCGGCTGGCTTGATTCTGACAATCCTGCACTTCACACCGCTCTTCGCCATCTCGCTCCTCGCAGCCTTCTTCACGTACCTTTACGTGATGAAGGAGCTCCTCGACGTGAGCCTCACCGAAGCGTTTCTGGCTACGGTCGTAGCTGTAGCGATAGTGATCGTTGTTCTTTTCGTGCTGGCGCTGGTATTCGGCTTCTGGCTCGTATCTCCAATGCCGACGCCCAGGTTCTAGAAGAGTGGGGTACGCGAGAACCTCTCAAGTTCTATGGCTTTTTCCCACTGCTCCAAACACTCGCAGCTCGTCTTAAAAACCGAGGCGTCCTGCGTCAACGAGAACTCCCTGATTTCCCTCTCAACTTTTGCGTCGCACCTCCCGCAGTTGTGCGGACCCCTCGCCTTTCCCGCCGCCACGGGGTCGCATATGATCTCCAAATCACTCCTCTTCAAAACCTCCACAGCGCTCCAGAGCCACGGGGGTCTGTAGAGCCTAGCCTGCCAGAGTCTCTCAACGAACGTCCCCTTCTGAACGTTCGTGAGGTTGAGCGAAACTACGTCTGCGAGTCCCCTAACTTTTTCTATCGATTCCAAGGCGTCCTCTACAGCCTCGCCCTCCGCCATGAACGGAGGTTTCAGAAGGAGGTAAGCCTTCACTCTAAATCCGAACTTTTTCAGCTTTTCTGCAGCCCTCGCAAAGTCGTTGAACGTGAAACCCTTGTTCACGAGTTTCTCCCTCACGAAGTCGTTAGCGGATTCTAGCCCTATCCCCACTTCGAGGTTGAAGCCCTCGAAAGTCCTCAGTTTCTCCTCATCTATAAATTCGGGTCTGCTCTCGACGATCAGCTTTTTCACCTCCACCTCCTCGGCTTTCGCTCTTACGTAAGCTCTGACCCTCTCAGGCACTTCTCTGTCATCGAAGAAGCTTCCGGAGGTAAATATCTTCACGACCGGCGACGCTTTATCGAACACAGCATCTATCTGTGAGATCAGCTCGTCCTCACCAACTTCCCTACTGTCCCTCGCGTAGCCGCACATCAGGCAGCGGTTCCAGTAGCAACCCCTCGTGGTGATGATAGCTGTCGTGCAGTCCACTATTTCTCCGTCGAGTCTCTCCTTCTCCTTCCAGATCCTAATAAATCGGGATTCTCCTCTTTCTGAACTTCCTACCATAGTACAACCCCACCAGCAAGCCAGCAAGGTGTGCGACGTTTGCAACGTTCGTGTGGGTGTAGTGCAGGGAGCTCAGCAGCATCATCCAGAACTCGTAGACGGCGAACAAAACCAGAGCGGTTCTTATCCCTATCGGAATCGGGATCGGAAAGATCATTATTCTTATCTCCGGAGCTACGAGCGCCAAGCAGCCGAACACTCCGAATATCGCTCCGGAGGCGCCCAGAGCTGGGATCGGGTCACCGACTGTGTTTGCGTAGATAACGTATCCGACGCTGCCGACGATTCCGGATGCGAAGAAGACTTCGGAGTACCTCCTCGACCCTAGTCTTCTCTCAAGTTCTCCGCCGAAGAACAGCAGAACGAACATGTTGATGAAGAAGTGCCAGAAGTCGACGTGCAGGAATATGCTCGTGACGATCTGCCAGGGTCTTTTTGCGAGTTCAGCAGGCTCCGGATGGAGCGCAAAGAGCTCGATCAGCTCTTTATAAAATAGGAAGGAGGCGAAGAAGAGGATCGTGCAGGTGAGGACTATTAGGTTGTTTACACCGTAACTGAGTAGGCTGAACTTCCCTCTTCTCGAAAAGCCCTCACAAAAGTGTTCGTAGGGGTGGATGTGATCTCTACAATACGTTCCGCCGCAGTGGGGACATCTGTAGGCTCCGTAGTCACCGCAAACCTCGCACCTCACCAAAAAAATTAAGTTGGTATAGGATATAAAACTTTACCAAGGAGCCTTGTTGCGGAACTGCCTGACCACTCCAGCCAGTTTCTGAGCTTCCATTATGTTGCCTTCAATCTTGTACTTGCCCATCATGAACGCCGCAACCGGGTCTTCCTGTCCTCTAAGTACAGCCGCCCAGAGGTCTGGAGACGCTATTATTGTGAACGTCGGAGAGGGGTGCACGCCCTCCTTGAACTCGCAGGTTCCGTCCTCCTTGTACTCGACGTAGAACTCCTCTCCGTCGAGCTTGTACTGTACGACTCCCTTCCAGCCCTTCATGGCGTTCTGGACCTCAGGGTCGCTGTTCTGAATCTCGCACATCTTCATTACCATATCCTTTGCCTCGCTCACGTCGACCACCTCATCACTTGGCGGCGTAGCTCATATATAAATTTTATGGATTCGATACGAAAGCAGTTGGCGATTTTCGGCGAAAAGACCGACAAGATCCTTCCAAACGAAAAGTCAAGCCCTCTAGTTGCTCTATTTAAGATTTTCAGTTTACAATTATAAAAAATTTAAAAACCTTCAGGCGAAAGCTTAAAAAAGCACGAGCGTTACGTTTTCTGAGCCCGGGTAGCTCAGCCTGGGAGAGCGCGCGGCTGAAGACCGCGTAGTCCCCGGTTCAAATCCGGGTCCGGGCATACCCAACCACCTAGCTGATTTTAATCTACAAAGGCTTTCATTACGGAGTCTCCGACTTTAGAGCATCAATCCAAAGAAAGTATTGAGGTCGAATCTGTCCTGCGCTGTTCGTACCTTGTTACAATCGTCCGGGGTGCATTTTAAATTAGGCACGTCTAACGTCGAGAGATAAACTTAAAAATTCGAGCGAAGAACACCTTAGAGGGCTCG
>JBEVCD010000022.1:0-24535 GCA_040514265.1 Archaeoglobaceae archaeon
GTACAAGGGCGCTCGAATACAGGTAGTCGATCTGCCGGGGCTGATAGAGGGGGCAGCCAAGGGAAGGGGGAGGGGAAAGGAAGTTCTCGCAGCCGCAAGGATCGCTGATCTCATAGTTATAGTAACAGACGTTTTCAACCTCCACGCAGTCGATGTTATAAAGAGGGAGCTCTACGAGGCGGGCATAAGGCTCGACCAGAAACCGCCGGACGTTACCATAAGGAAGAAGGAGAGGGGCGGTGTGAGGATAAGCTCCACAGTTCCGCTGTCGATCGACGAGTCAACGATAGTCGAGATTCTGAAAGAGTACAAGATACACAGCGCGGATGTGGTTATAAGAGAGGATCTGACTATAGACAGGTTGATAGACGCTCTCAGCGGTAACAGAGTGTACATACCGTCGCTCGTCGTCGTGAACAAGATAGACATCTACGACGTGGAGCCGGACTTCGAGGCAATAAAGATCTCCGCCGAGAAGGGTATAAACATCGAGGAGCTCAAAGAGGCGATCTTCAGAAAGCTGGACTTCATAAGAGTCTATCTGAAGCCTCCCGGCGGAAAGGCGAGCGAGGAACCGATGGTTCTGAGAAGGGGGGCGACGATAGAGGACATATGCCGTAGACTGCACGAGCACTTCCTCAGAAACTTCCGCTATGCGAGAGTGTGGGGAAAGTCCGTGAAGTTCGACGGGCAGCACGTCGGGCTCGATCACGTGGTCGAAGACGGAGACATCGTGACGATATACGCTTGAGGGGGACGGTTTTGCTGTGCAGCTCAAATCCGATCAGCATTTAAATACTCTCGGCGAAATACTACCATTCATGAGCGTGGTGATAAAGCTGTTTACGTCTCCAACATGCCCGTACTGTCCGAAGGCTGAGAAGGTGGTGGAGAAGGTCGCGAGGGAGGAGAACGTGCTGGCGATGCAGTTCAAGGTAAACACCGAGGAAGGTCTTAAGGAGGCGCTTAAGTACGGCATCCGGGGAGTTCCGGCTTTGGTTTTGAACGACGAGTACCTGATACTCGGAGTGCCGAAGGAGGAGGAGTTGAGGAGGCTCATCAGGAAGCTGAAAGGAGGTGATGCGTGATGAAGAAGCTCAGCGCGGAGGAGTTCAGGAAGGTAATTGAGAGCGAGAACTTGGTCGTCGTGGACTTCTACGCCGACTGGTGCTTGCCCTGCCGCTACCTCAGTCCGATACTTGAAAAGCTGGAGAAAGAGTTCAGCGACGTGAAGTTCTACAAGCTGGACGTGGACGAGGAGCAGGAGGTCGCGATAGAGTACGGAATCGCGAGCATACCCACAGTGCTCTTCTTCAGGAGGGGCAAGGTCGTCGGCGGGTTCATAGGAGCCATGCCGGAGAGCGCGGTTAAGGCAGAGATACAGAAAGCTTTGGAAGCATGATAGCTGTTCTGGGCTGCAAGGGATGCAGAACGTGCGAGAAGGTATGCCCGGTTCCGGAGGCTATAATCAGGAACGGAGGGAAGGTAGTAAAGATAGACCCGGAGAAATGTCAGGAGTGCTACGCGTGCGTGAAGGCTTGCCCCTACGGAGCTCTGATCGTGATGGACTGAGCGTAGAGGACGTTGTCGAATTACTCGGCGGCGATAACGACGCAAGAAAAGCGGTCGAGCTGATGCTGAAATACTGCGAAAACGGAACGATTCCAGCTGCGGAGCTCGACAGTGAGCTGTCGCTGACGCTCGAATATTTCAGACTGGCGCTTCCCAAGTCTTCGCTGCAGGACTCGCTTTCTTGGCACAGCAGAATTTTTTCCTCCGACTTCGAGATACCGTACGTCGTCCGCTTCTTCTTCCGCGGGCTGAAATCCGGTAAAGCCAGCTGGAGGAAAGCGATTGAGGATTACTTCAGGACGATAGGGGAAGAAAAGCCCGAGGAGTTCGTGGAGATTTTCGAGCAGATCGTCAGGAGGAGCAAAAACCTTGTGGTCTGCGGAGAAGACATAGTCGACGTTGCGATGAGGTTCCGCAGAGACGGCGGAGTCGTGATAGCCGAGCTGAAGGGTGCGGGACTTATAAGTCCGAGCGTCGGCTGCGGGAGGTTCGGAAGGGCTAGGGCTCCGCTCTACGAGGTGAACAGGTTCTTCGCGTATGAAGTTCGTCGTTACGGCGAGGGGACACGAGAACGTAAGGGCTGAGCACAAGACGACGCTCGAAGTTACAAAGGAAAAACACCTGACGCCGCGGGGCGACTGCATAATCGGCGTGGAAGCTTCAGCTTCTGCCTCCGAGCTTCCGGAGTGGCTTAAAGAGCACTTGAGGAGCGGTGGAAAAATCTTAGTCAGGCTCAAGCTGCCGGAGCACGGGCTGGAAGAGGAGTTCACAGCCCTCGGAGACAGACGGATGACGTTCTCGCACAGAACGGACGTGGTTTTCAGAAAGAGCAATTACGTCTGCGGGAGAACGGTGGGTGTCAAAGCCACGAAAGCTGCCAGGGATTTGAACAGGGAGATCGTGGAACTTTTAAAAGATAGGAGGGTTGAACTCATCGTCGAGATTCTGCCGCTCTGACGGCTGCGTAGGTAACAATCGAAGCTGCGAGCCCGGGGACGACTGGGTATATCCAGTAGATCCTGTAGAAGTAATAGTACCAGACCCCGCAGACGGCGACAGCTGCGAGCATCGAAGCCACTGCAGCCGCGCTACTCGCTCTTCCGTAGAGTGCTGCGAGTATCGGGACGAGGAAGGCGGAGGTTATGACGGAGAAACTGATACCGACGATTTCGACGATCCAGCCGAAGGGTTTCACAGCCGGTAATAGCGGCAGCAGCGCGAAGACGAAAACTGCGAGTCTCGTAACGTTGAGCTGAGCCCTTTCGGACATCTTTACGACGTTCGCAAGCAGGTCCCTCGAAAAAGCCGTGGCTGCTACGTGGACGAGGGAGTTTATCGTGGACATGGCTGCAGCTATTATCGCCGTTAGCAGTATCGCGTTTACACTTTCGGGAAATACCCGCATGGCTATCATCGGAACGACGAGGTCGACGTCTTTAAGCGCGATCGGAATCTTGTCTTCTGGAATTACCAGCCAGCCGAAGGGTCCGACGCTGAAGACGCAGAGTGCAAAAACACCCACGAGCAGCGGTGTGAGGATCATGCCCCTCGCTATAACCCTGTCATCTCTAGCTGCTATGAACCTGACAACGAGCTGCGGACTGGCGAGTTGAGCGACGCTTATGGCGAAGGTGAGGCTCAGGACGAACGGCACCACCATGCCAGCTTTCATAACCGGTGGTGGTGCGAGTTTCCCGAACTCGAAGAGAGCCTCTCCCTTCATTCCGCCGTATATTTCCACGTCTGCGAGTTTTTCGAACGCTTCTAATCCGCCGAGGGAGTGGAGCAGCGCTGCGAAAAGCGCTACGCCGCCGAGGAGAATTATCACACCCTGTATGAAGTCCGTCGTGACGACGGCTCTGAAGCCGCCAACGGCTGTGTAGATAACCACGACGATCGCTGTTATGAGTAAGCCTGTCACGTAGTCCATGCCGAGCATCACCTGCAGAAGGTTGCTCGCGCCCTTGTATATCGAGATCATGTACATTTCGAAGAAAAACAGTATGACGACGGCTGCGATCATCTGCGCTCCCTTCCCGAATCTGCTGGCTAGGAGCTCCGGAATTGTCAGTATTCCCTCTCTCTCCGCGATCCTCCGCATCGGCGGGGCTATGACCATCCACGCGAGCAGCGCGAAGAGTATGTGGAAGAAGGAAAGGAAGGCTGACCACTGGAAGCCGAGGATGAAGCCCGTGCCACCTCCACCGAGAAAAGCAGCCGTGCTGAAGTATGTGGCGAAGAAGGAGAACGCCACAAACCCCGCTCCGAGCCGCCTGCCTGCGATGTAGTAATCTATCAGCCCCCTCGTTCGGCGGTACTCGTAGATGCCTATAGCTACCATCGCGACGAGGTAGGCTACGAAAACTTCGAGGATCATATTCTCCCCGCCATTCGCAGTGCGGCTGCGAAGCCGATTAGCATAAGGGCGACGCAGGACGCGTAGACTATCTCCACGATCATACCAACACCTCCCACCTGACTCTGTAACCGTAATCCCTCTCGATCAGCTTCAGGAGACGCTTGAGAGCTTCAAAATCCGGTTCGAAGACCTCGCGGTGCGGGCAGTATGGATCTAGGACAGTACCGCACTCCTCGTCGTATATCAGCGGATAAACCCTGCAGCCGAGAGGTCTGTGCTCGTAGACCTCGCAAACGTTGTTCTTCAGGAACACGCATTTTCCATCGACGTTTTTCAGTCTGTAAAAGCCGTCGCGGAATTCGTAGAAGTCCTCGTATCCCAGAGCTCTCAGTCTCTCTATGTCCTCCCTGACGAGGATCATCTCCGTTTCGAGGCAGCATTTAGCGCAGCTGGTGCAGATCATTTCTCCAACCTCTTTGCCTTACCGTCAAACCTTTCGAGCGTCCCGTGCGGAACGACCTCTATCTTGGGGCTGAAACCGAGGAACTCCCTTACGTCCTTCGCAACTTTGGCAGCCACACCATCGCTTCCCTCGAAGACTATCTTTACCCCGTTCTTCAGAACTATCTTGTAGTGCACTATCCCGTGGGATGCAAGTATGCTCTCGACGTCCGACGGGTAGAACTTGACACCCTTGTAGATTATCATGTCGTCCGTCCTGCCTCTGATCCTCTTTATCGTCATGTGCTCTATCCCGCACTCGCACCTCTCTCTGCTAACGACCGCCGAGACCTCTCCGCTCCTGTACCTTATCAGCGGCATCGCCTCCCTGTTCAGCGACGTGTATACGATCTCCCCCTCCTCTCCGTCACCGACGACCTCTCCGCTCTCCGGATCGACGATCTCGACGATGTAGTTGTCCTCCCACATGTGCAGCCCGTGGCGCAGCGGACACTCGAAGCCGACTGTTCCGACTCCTCCCATCTCCGTCAGCCCGGGTATGTCGTAAGCTCTGGCATCGAAGGTTTCCTCTATCTTTCTGCGCATCTCCTCGCTCCACGGTTCAGCGCCTAGCAGCATCTTCTTCACCGGAAGCTCCGAGGGCTCGTATCCCATCTCCATCGCGACTTCCGCTATCCTCAGCGGGTAGCTCGCAGTTGCCGCCAGGACTGTTGTGCCGAAGTCGACCATGAACCTAACCTGATTCCTCGTGTTTCCGGCACCTATCGGGATCACGAAAGCATCTATCGCGTCCGCTGCGAAGTGGAAGCCGAAGCCACCGTTCCAGAGACCGAAAGCCGGTGTTATCTGTATGACGTCTCTGCTCGTTACGTTAGCTATGCGGAAGGCTCGGAGCATCATCTCCTTCCACTGCTCGACATCGTGGCGCGTGTAGGGGACTATCACCGGTTGCCCAGTCGTCCCACCGCTCATCTGAATGCGAACGATCTTCTCTTTCGGGACGCAGGACATCTTGAGGGGATACGCCTCTCTGAGGTGCTGTTTCGTCGTGAACGGTAACCTCGCCAAGTCGTCTACCGAGCGTATCGAGTCGATATCAATATTTTTTTCCTTGAAAAGCTTTCTGTAGAACGGCGAGCGATCGTAAACATATCTCAGCGTAGCCTTCAACCTTTTGAGCTTGACTTCCTCGATCTCCCTGCGGTTCATGTAGATGCCACGTTCTATGACGTCCATAGGATGCGACCCGTGCCTAGATATATAAATTTTTCTTTTAAGGTGAGAATTTTCCCTTTTTGTGGGTTTGCACCCGGAATTTTAGACTCTTCCGTAGTCGTCCTCGATCCTCTCTATATCGTCATCTTCGAGGTATTCACCTATCTGAGTCTCTATGACTTCCAGCGTAACTTTTCCCGGATTTTCGAGTCTGTGCAGAGCTCCTATTGGTATGAACGTGCTCTCACCCGGGCGGAGTATGAACTCCTTCCCGTCTACGAAGGCTTTAGCCGTCCCCCTCACGACGACCCAGTGCTCGCTTCTGTGGTAGTGTCTCTGCAGGCTGAGCCTCCTGCCGGGTCTTACGACGATCTTCTTTATCTTGTACCTCTCTCCCTCTTCGAGCAGCGTAACGTTCCCCCACGGCTTGTACTCGGTTTTGTGCATTGCAGCCCTTCTGTCCTTCCTCCTTTCGAGCTCGTAGCACACATCCTTTACCTTCTGCGTGCTCCCCTTGCTCGCCACGAGTAGAGCATCGTCGGTGTCGACGATGACGAGGTCTTCGACGTCCACAAGGGCTGTGAGCCTCTCGGCTATCACGAGGTTACCCCTGCTCCCCGTCGAGATTATTTCCCCCTTCTTCGCGTTGCCGTTCTCATCCTTCTCCATGACCTCGTATATAGCGTCGAAGCTTCCGAGGTCGTTCCAGTAGGTTTCCATCGGAACCACCGCAACTCTTGAGGACTTCTCAAGGACGCCGTAGTCGACGGAAACTTCGGGTAGCTTCTCGTAGGCTTCTTCGACATCTTCGAAGGTTTCGAAGACCTCGTAAACATCTGGAGCGTGCTTTTTCACCTCCTCGAAGAACACCTTGACATCGAAGAGGAACATTCCGCTGTTCCAGAGGTAGCCGCTCCGCACGTACTCTTCAGCCATTTCCGGACTCGGCTTCTCCTTAAACTCCTCCACCGCATAAGCGTCGCCGAGCGGGGATCCGGGTTTTATGTAACCGTATCCCGTGTGCGGGTGCTTCGGCTTTATGCCGAAAGTAACGAGAAATTCGTCTGCGAGCCTTTCGGCGGTTCTGAAAGCCCTCACGTAGTTCTCGTTCGCATCTACAAGGTGATCAGATGGTAGGACAGCAACTTTTCCGCTCCCTATCACCTTCATTCCGTAGCATATCGCCGGCAGCGTGTTTTTTATTTGGGGTTCGAGCAGTATGTTCTCCTTCGGAACCTCCACGCCCAGAGCTTCGAGGTCATCGATTACGTGGAACTTGTACTCCCTGTTCGTAACAACGAATATCTCCTCAGGGTCGGAGAAGATCAACGCTCTCCGGACCGTTTTCTGGAAGAGACTCTCGTCGTCGAGGACTTTGACGAACTGTTTCGGCATGAAGAGTCTGCTTAAGGGCCAGAGTCTCGCTCCCCTTCCGCCCGCGAGTATGAGCGTCTTCATGCTATTGGTTAAACTTTTTTAATTTTAACTGCAACGGCGTCGAGTGTTCGAGCTGGTTGCCATATTCGCCATATACTGGATAACCGTAGAAGTCGCGAAGAGGAAGGGTGTTTTCGGTAGCAGAGTGACGGCTTACGGACCCATTCTTCTCATAAGAACCTTCAGACTCCTCGGCTTCATCGAAAGGCTCGCGAGATTCCGCCGTTTTTGGCGCTTCTTCGCCGAAGTCGGAGTGGTAGCCGTTCTGGCGGGCATGCTCTTCATGTTCGTTCTGATCCTTCTAGTCGATTACGTGATGGTCGTAAGCCCGCCGCAGCCCTCGGAGTACACGAGCCCCAGAGCTGCGCTGCTGATACCCGGCGTGAACCCCTTTGTGCCCCTCGTCTGGGGGGGAGTAGGTCTTGCAGTAACTCTCGTGGTTCACGAGTTCAGCCACGCGGTGCTGTGCAGAACCGAAGGTATAAGGGTGAAAGCCCTCGGTGTTGTGCTAGCGTTGCTCCCGATAGGCGGCTTCGCCGAGCCCGACGAGGAGGAGCTTAAAGCTGCGAGATTCAGGGCGAAAATCAGAGTCTTTTCAGCCGGAATAGCGGCAAACTTCGCCGTAGCTTTCGCTGCTTTTGCTGCCTTCTTCTATGCCCTCTCCTTTGTTTCACCAGCCGTCGTCGTTCTGGACGACGAGGGCAACTTCGTCGGTGTGGTAGAGAGAGTAAACGGCTTCGAAGTTTACGAAATCTCAGACCTCAAGCTCCAGTCTCAGAAGCTCGAACTCCTCGTCGTGGGGAAGAACGGAAGCGAGAAGGTACTGGTCGACAACGTTTGGGGTGTCAAAATCGTCGGCTTTCCCGAAGGCGATTATCCGGCGAAGAGGTCGGGAATGATGAGGGGTGACTTGATAGTTGCCGTAGACGGTGTGAAAGTCGAGAGCTACGAGGAGTTCAGGAAAGTGATGAAGTCGAAGAAGCCCGGCGAGGAGGTGGTAATTCGTGTTTACAGGAACGGAGAGTTTCTGAACGTCACGCTGCGACTGGCTGAAGCCAAAGGTAGAGCTTTCATGGGCGTTTACGTTTATCCGGGCTACTGCGTGGGTGGTTTGAACATCTACGAAAGCGGACAGCTGCTCCAGCAGCTTAAATCTTTGCCGAACGCAGCCCTCAACCCCGTAAACTGGTTCCTGATACTCGCGATGCCCTTCAGCTTTCAGGGTTTCGTCGGCGACTACGAGTTAATGTTCAGAGCAGAAAGACACGTTTTCTGGACGCTTAACACGCTCTACTGGGTAGCTTGGATAAACTTTTACGTCGGGCTGTTCAACTGTCTTCCAGCCGTTCCGCTCGACGGCGGAAGAGTTCTGCAGGAACTACTGAGGAGGTTTGCAAGCGAGAAGGTCGCGGAGAAGTTCATGAGAGTGCTCACAGTCTTTATATTTGCTTCGATAGCACTCTCCATAACCATACCGAACCTGGGAGCACTATGAGGTGCAGGTGCGGAGGGGAGGCTGTAACCTACCTTAGATACCTCCGAAGACCCCTCTGCGGTAGCTGCTTCACCCGCTACTACCTTTCCAGCGTTGAGAGGGCGATAAAAAAGTACGGAATCCTGAGAAGGAGCGAAAAGGTGCTTGCAGCTGTTTCCGGAGGTAAGGACAGCGCCGCCATGAGCTTTGCGCTGAAAAAGCTCGGATACGACTTCGAGATGCTTTTCATAGACCTCGGGATACCGGAATACTCCAAAGCCTGTCAGCGGGCTGTGGAGCGGCTGAGCGAGAGGATCGACGTGAATCTCAACGTAGTGGAGTTGAAGGACTACGGCTTTACGATAGCCAGAGTTAGCGCTAAGACCTGCTCAGCCTGCGGAGTAGCGAAGAGGTACATCATGAACACCTTCGCCAGGCAGCGGTTCGACGTCATAGCGACCGGGCACACAGCCGAAGACCTGACTTCCTTCTTCCTGAAGAACGTAGCGGGGGGTATGCATGAGTGGGCTGAGAAGCTGAAACCGAGGAACGAGCCCTTCGACGCTAAGATAGTTGCGAGAGCTAAGCCTATCTTCGCCATGAGCGAACGGGAGAACCTCGTGCTGACGATCGTCAACGACGTCCCTTTCGAGGCTGCAGAATGCCCGTACGCTCCCGAACCGGAGTGGAAGGAGATAGTCTACGAGATAGAAAGGAGGAAGCCAGGTTTTGCGAAGAACTTCGTGAGGGGCTTGGCTTCTGAAGCTAAGGGCTTCGGCGAGGTCAGATACTGCAGGATGTGCGGGGAGGTTGCCAGCGGTGAACTCTGCGCTTTCTGCAAGCTGAGGCTCCGCCTCACTTCCGGCAGATCTTGACGAAGTTCTGGTAGAGCTCTACACCGTATTCGGAGTGGTAGACCTCGGGGTGCCACTGGACTCCGTATATCGGCTTTTTTCTGTGCCTCATCGCCTCGACCTCGCAGACCTTCGACGTAGCCAGCAGCTCGAACTCCTCTGGCATCCTCTTGACCTCATCCATGTGACTCGCCCAGACCCTTATCCTTTTAGGAAATCCTTCGAACAGTTCGTCATCCTTCAGTATCTCTACCTCCGTCTCCGAATACTCGCCACTCTTTCCTCTGCCCACCTCCCCGCCGAAGATCTTGGCTATGAGCTGGTGCCCCAGACATATGCCGAGTATCGGAACATCCAGCTCTCTGACGTACTCCTCGCACCTGCCGGTTTTTTCCAGCGAGGGTCCACCTCCGATTACTATGCCATCTGCATCTCTGAGCTCCTCGACCGGCGTTGTGTTTTCCACGAGCTTCGACTCCACGCCGAGGTCGCGTAGGGTGCGGTGGATCAAGTGGTTGTACTGTCCGTAGTTGTAGATTACGTAGATCTTCATATCTCCTCCAGTTCTCCCTCGTAGATCTCCTCTTCCTCCTCTCCCATCAGCGTCTTGATCTCGTTCACGACTCTGAGCGCATCTCTGACCTCGACGTTTCTTGCGTTTGCCAGAAGCGTTTGGATGCTCTCCTCGACACCTCTGTCCACTTTCGTCCTGTCTATAACCTTAGCCGTGGGCTTCGTAACCGCTCCCCTCACGAGGTAGCTACCGTTTACGGGAGTAGCCATCACAGCTCCCGCGAACTCGTCGCCGAGGTAGAGGTAGTAGACCTCGTCGCCCAGATCCGTTTCGCCGACCTTTTCGATTCTGTATTCGAGCTCTGACTCCGTTATCTCTTCAGCTCTGCTGACGAGCTCTTTTACGATCTTCGCAACTTCCTCGTCAGGTATCCTCCTGAACACTTCCACGCTCAGCGTGTCGTAGTTCCACACGATCTGCGAGTCCCTGATCTCGTAATCTATCCTCACCCTCGTAACGTCGCCCTTGTCGACGTTCAGCCTGTTGACGTAAAGTTCGTAAAGCAGTCTGTTCAGCTCCGCCGCAGCCCTCGCAACCTCTTTACTGTCTACCTCCTCTCTCTTTATCGCATCCCTCAGCTGCGCGAATAGTGTTCGGCGTATCTTGTCTGCGTAGGCTCCAACTATCACAAAACCGCTGCTCAACCTCATGTTAAATTCTACGCTACATGGGATATAAATTCATAACTCTGAGCACGGCTTCAACACTGGCCTCGACAACCACGGGCTCGCCGCACACGCGGAGCACGGTTTCGGGGTCTTTCAGGAGGTTGCCTGTGGCTATGCAGACGATCTTTTCACCCCTCTCTATCTCTCCCTTCTTCGCGAGCTTCAGAAGCCCAGCAACGCTCGCAGCCGAGGCGGGCTCGACGCCTATTCCCTCCCTCGCTGCGAGCAGCTTCTGAGCTTCGATTATCTCCGAATCGCTTACGACTTCCGCCCCGCCGTTGGAGTTGTAGATCGCTCTCAGAGCCTTCTTTGCGCTTACGGGGTTTCCTATGCGTATAGCCGTGGCGATCGTCTCAGGTTTCTCGACAGGTTCCACCTCCTCTTTCCCCTCCAAGAACGCTCTGTATATCGGTGCAGCTCCCTCCGCCTGCACGCCGAACATTCTGGGTATGGAGTCTATCATGTCGAGCTCCCTGAGCTCCGAGAACCCCTTGTAGATCGCCGATATGTTTCCCGCATTGCCAACTGGGACGAAGACCCTGTCCGGGACGAACTTCTCGGCTATCTCGAACGCTATGGTCTTCTGCCCTTCGAGCCTGTAGGGGTTCACGGAGTTGAGAAGGTAAACGTCCGCTACTCTGCAGACCTCTCTGACTATCCTCAGCGCGTCGTCGAAGTTTCCCTTCACGCCTATGACTTTGGCTCCGTGCATCAAAGCCTGTGCTACCTTCCCGAGGGCAACCTTTCCGGCTGGGAGTAGGACGAAAGCTTTCAGCCCGGCTTTTGCTGCGTACATAGCCATGGAAGCCGAGGTGTTTCCCGTCGAAGCGCAGGCGACCGCTCTTTTCCTGAATTCTACGGCTTTTGTCACACCGACTGTCATTCCGCGATCCTTGAAGGAGCCGGATGGGTTCAAGCCCTCGTGCTTGACGTAAACTTCAGCTCCTACGATCTCGCTCAACCTCTCTGCCTTGTAGAGTGGAGTAGCCCCTTCGAGGAGCGTTACCGGCTCAATTCGAACCGGAAGGAGACTGCGGTACTTCCACACACCGGTAACGTTCCCATCGAGTTTGAAATCGACTTCTAGACTTTCGAGGTCGAACTCAACTTCCAGCAAACCTCCGCAGAACGAGCAGGTGTAGCTGGTTTCGTCGTTTTCCCTTCCGCAATCTATGCAGCGAAGCCGGAACATGCGGAAACTTCTCACCCGCGTAAAATACGTTTGTGTTCGCAACCTATATATTGCGACTGACACCATTGCTGAGAAGGTGAGCGATCATGGCTCGGATGCACGCTCGCAGAAGGGGTAAGTCGGGATCGAAGAGAGTTTACAGGGACAAGCCGCCGGAATGGGTCGAGATGACACCGGAGGAGGTTGAGAAGAAGGTAGTCGAACTCTACAACGAGGGTTATGAACCAAGTCAGATCGGAATGATCCTCAGGGATCGCTACGGAATCCCCTCCGTCAGGCAGGTCACGGGCAAGAAGCTCGTGCAGATACTGAAGGAACATGGAGTCGAGATGAAGTATCCGGAGGACCTCAAGGCTCTGATAAAGAAAGCCCTGAACTTGAGGAAGCACCTCGAAGTCCACAAGAAGGACAAGCACAACAGGAGGGGGTTGCAGCTCATCGAAGCCAAGATCTGGAGACTCTCGAACTACTACAAGGAGAAGGGGATCCTACCGCCGGACTGGAAGTACGACCCCGAGAGGCTCAAGATAGAGATAAGATGATAGCACCCCGCGGAGACGTCTTGTACGTTGAAGACGTCCCCGTGACGGAGATAGCGGAAAGCGTAGGGACGCCGGTCTACATAACATCCAAATCTGTCCTCGACGGGAACATCGAATCCTATAAGGCGGCTTTTCCGAACGCTTCCCTGCTTTACGCCGTTAAGGCGAACAACAACCTCTCCCTCATGAAGATAATAGCGAGGAGCGGCTTCGGAGCCGACGTCTTTAGCGACGGTGAGCTGTATCTGGCACTCCTCGCCGGCTTCGAGAGAGAACTTACGCTCTTCAACGGTAACTCGAAGAGCGACTCGGAGATAGAGATGGGAATAAACGCCGGCGTGAAGTTCAGCGTGGACAGCTACGACGAGCTGGAAACGATCTCCTCTCTGGCTGACAGGGAAGTGGAGATAGCCTTCCGCGTGAACCCGAACATAGACCCCAAGACACATCCCAAGATAGCCACGGGCTTGAGGGAGTCCAAGTTCGGCATCCCGCACGAGGAAGCCTTTAAAGCCTACGAAAAAGCCGTCAGAGCTCGAAACATCGAGCCGGTCGGAATCCACTGTCACGTGGGAAGTCAGATAAAGGATCTCTCCGTCTTTGCGGAAGCTTTGAACAGACTCTTCGACATCGCCAGGGAGGTCGAGAAGCTCGGAGTGGAGCTCGAATTTCTCGATATCGGCGGTGGACTGGCAATAGACTACGACGGAAGCGGAGCACCGACGCCGAAGGATCTTGCTGACGTTCTTCTGCCGATCTACGAGGATAGACTCGGCGAACTGAAATCCGAACCCGAGCTCTGGCTGGAACCCGGAAGGAGCGTCGTGGGGAACACGACGATACTGCTGACGAGGGTCAACGCAGTCAAGAGAGGTTACAGGAACTTCGTAGCCGTCGACGCCGGTTTCAACCTGCTGATAAGACCGGTGATGTACAACGCCTACCACAGGGTTGCAGTGGCTAACAAGATGTCCCAGCCAGCGAGCGAAGTTTACACGGTGGTTGGACCGATATGCGAGAGCGGCGACGTTATTGCGAGGGACAGAAAGTTGCCGAAAGTTGAGAAGGGCGATCTGATAGCGATCTTCGACACCGGGGCATACGGGTTCGCGATGAGCAGCCAGTACAACGGAAGACTTCGATGCGCCGAGGTGCTGGTCAGCGGAAGCAGGTGGTGGGTGACGAGGGATAGGGAGAGCTACGGAGACCTTTTAGCGAAACAGAGGGTTCCGGAATGGCTCTGATCCTAATACTGGGTGACTCGCACATTCCGAGGAGAGCCAGCTGGTTTCCGAAAGAGTTCGAGGATCTCTTCGCCAAGCGTTTCGACTTCGTTGTCTGCACGGGCGATCTGACGGACAAGACTGTCCTCGAATACCTCAGGCGACTCGGAAAGACAATCGCTGTAAGGGGCAACATGGACCACCTGCCGCTGCCGGAGTACGAGGAGCTCAGAATCGGCGAGCTGAAGTTAGGCGTTATTCACGGAGATCAGGTTTATCCTCGCGGTAACAGGGAGCAGTTGATGGAGATAGCCCTTGAAAAGGGAGTGGATTTGTTGATCTCCGGGCATACCCACTCGCCGGACTTCTTCAAGAGGAGCGTCGTCCTTCTAAACCCTGGCTCAGTTACGGGCGTCTGGGGCGGTGGCGGAGGCTCGCTGAATCCGTCCTTTATGCTCCTAGACACCGATAAAATGATCGTTGAGCTTTACGAGCTCAAAAAGGGTCTCCACAAGAGGGTGTTCGAGATTTGATAGTCAGCATCGTCGGAACATCTGGAAGTGGAAAAACGACGCTCATAACGAGGCTCGTCCCCATCTTAAAGCGGAGGGGTTTGAGAGTAGCGGTCGTCAAGAGGCACGCCCACGGAGACTTCGAGATAGACAAGGAGGGGAAGGACTCTTGGAAGATTTACAACAGCGGGGCGGACGTCGTAATAGCTTCTCCTGTGAAATTGGCGCTGATAAAGAGGGTTAACGCCGACGATCTGGACTGGATAGTCGAGAGGTACCTCTTCGACTACGACGTCGTGCTCACGGAGGGCTTCAGCAAAGCCGGAAAGGACAGGATAGTGGTCGTAAAAAAGCCGGAAGAGGTGGAGTTCTTCAAGCAGGGAAGGATACTCGCGGTCGTGTGCGATGAGAGGGTCGAGGGCTACAGATGGTTCAGGCGCGACGATGTCGAAAGCGTAGCGTCTCTGATACTCTCTCTGCTCCCCGACTGACCGTTATCCGGACTCTTCAACCAATGACTTTGCGCCTCTAAATCTCACCCCAGCGCGCGTAGTTCACGCTCAACCCCGCGAGTTCCATCATCCGCGAGACTGTGAAGTCCACCATTTCCTCGATACTCCCCGGCTTTGAGTAGAAGGTCATGACGAGGGGAAAGACTATTGCACCCAGATCAGAGAGTTTCGCGAGGTTTCTCAGGTGCTGCGAGTGCATTGGTGCCTCCCTAACACCGAGCAGCAGTCTTCTCCTCTCCTTCAGCGCGACATCGGCTGCCCTTGTAACGAGGTTGTCGGTAATCCCGTTCGCTATCGCCGCAGCCGTCTTCATGCTGCACGGCACGATGAACATGGCGTCAAACCTGAAACTGCCGCTCGCGAAGGGCGCGTGTATCTCGTCCTCGTCGTAGTATCTGGTGGCGATCTCCCTCAGGCTGTACTCGTCGTAATCGGTCTCACTCTTCAGTGTTATCCTCGCAGCTCTGGTAGTGATCGCGTAGACTTCTCCGTACTCTCTGAGTCTCTCAATCAACCTGATCCCGACTATCTGACCGGAAGCTCCCGTAAGGGCTACGATAAACTTCATATGAGCGGTTCTATGTCCTCGTCGAACAGCTCTATGGTCTTTTCGATTCTGGCTCTCTCCGCCTCCTCGATCCCCTCCTTAGCTTCCGTCGCTAGCCTCTGAAGCTCCTTGACGCGGGGAACGTCGGTAACGTTCGCCAGAACTACGAGTGCCGCAACGTACTTCGTCCTCCTCGTCGGATAATCGCCGGCTCTGACTTCGACCCCCGCTATCTGTTCTTCGAGCCAGAGCTTGGCTTTCTCCAGCCCCTTCCTGTCGAGGTGCTCGGGCGGACCAGCTACCAGTATCAGCGCCCTTTCAGCACTCTTTATATTGCAGGGGATCGTAAGCCTGCCGAGTGCAGCCCTCTTTACGAGTGTCGCTATCTTCATGGGTTTGTCGTTCTCCAGAGCTTCTATTTCCTCCTTCTTGAAGAACGGAAGCAGTCTCTTCTTCGGTGCAGACTCTGCCAGACTCGTGGCGTAGCCTATCGAAGATATTCCCCCGCCGCGCAGCGTGTTTATTACTTCGCTGCTATCCACGACCATCTCCCCGACCACATCCTCTTCGATCGGCTCTCCCGCTCTAGCCAGCACGCCGAGCCGCCTCACAATCTCCTCGTTTATCTTCGCGAAGGACTCCCTCAGACTTAGCCCCTCGAACTTCCAGGCTCCGTTGTCGACGAGGATGAGGTTGTCGACGTACTTGAGGAGAGATATCATGCTCCTCGCCGCGTTCAGCGAGTAGAGCTTACCCTCTTCGGGAGCCGGCAGTATGCCGAGAGCGTAAACGGGCTCGGAGTACATCTCCTTGAGGTACTTCGCGAGGACCGGCGCACCCCCGCTCCCCGTTCCACCGCCCAGTCCCGCTATTATGAGAAAGGCATCCATGTCGTGCGTCCCGCGCTCGTCGATAGCGTTCAGGATCGTCTCTATCTCCTCCTCCGCTATTTTTGCGCCGAGCTTGTTGTCAGTGCCCACACCGTGCCCCTTGACGACGGTCTGACCTATCAGAATGCGATCCTGAACTGGAACGTGCTTCAGTCCGAGAAGATCGGTCCTCGCCGTGTTAACTGCAAGATGCCGCATTCGGATGTTCGAGCCCCTCCTCTTCTCGTTCTCGATGAACATGTCGAGTATCTTCCCGCCAGCCTGTCCGAAGCCGATGATGAAGAATCTCATTCGATCACCTGAAGAGGTTCATTCTTGATTTAAAAACTCTTTCGTGTCTCCAGCAGACCTGTAAGCTTAGGCGGTTGACAGTTCAAGTGTTGAAAGTTATGGTAGGGGTTAGAAGAGGGAGTCCCGCCTCCCGGATTCGAACCGGGGACCATGGGCTCTCCGCCGGCTGGCGGAGGCGCCGGCTACAGGCCCACGCTCTACCGCTGAGCTAAGGCGGGTCGTTAGACCTTTCGTTCGTCTGCTTAAAAAACTTGCTCCCGACTAAAACGCATTTATTTGATTTCAAATCAAGCAAACTTTATGATAGCGTGATTGTGCGAAGCGCTGAAAATGTGGCTCCAGAAGAGGAGTTTGCTAGACTTCGAACCTCAGCAGTGCAGCTATGCCGCCTAGGCTCTGAAGCCTCTTTCCGGGCTCGAACTCCGTGCTCATTATAACCACTCTCCCTCCCGCGTCTTCGACGCCTTTCAGCAGACTGTCGACGTCCCACTTTTCACGCTGTTCGATCAGAAACTCATCCGCCACGAGCAGGACTTCCACAGCTCCGTACTCGTATGCTCTCTTAACCTCCTCAAGCCCGTAGGCGACGCCCCTGCCCTTTGCTATGCCCTCCAGCAACCTCTCGATGAGTTCTGCCTCTTCAGCCAGCCTGACCTCGCCGACGAGTCTGTCGATGACCCTCCTCCTCAGAACCTCCGTGAAACCGCGTATACCTATCGAAGACGTGTCCGCTACCACGGCTTTCGAAGCTATCTCCGGATATCTCTCCTTCAGAAACTCGTAGAAGTCGTTCTTCGCGAAGCCCGGACCGGCTATGACGAGGTAGCGGAATTCCAGGTTTGAAAGCTTGGATGCAACTTCCCCGAAGAATTCCCTGCGGGAGTCGAACTCCTTCGAGTAGCTCTGCTTTACCTCGAAAACTTCCTCGATGCCCCACTGTCGCAGAACGCCGGCTACGGCTTCACCCTCCTCTATTGTTAATATCAGAACCTCCGGCTTCTTCGACTGCTCGACTGCGTAGCGTATCCTTTCGAGCTGCTCGTCTTTCCATTCCCTCTTGACTATGCTCAACTCCCTGCCGACGGTGATGTTCAGAGTGTGGTAGCCTGACTCGTCGACACCGGCTACGATCCTCCCGGTTATGCGGAGTCTGTTGGCGAAGCGGTGGAACTCGACCTTCTCGACCTCGACGCCTATGCGAACTGTCACGAGCTCCTTGTCGCTCCTGAGCTTGTCACCTCGCGAAGCTCTCTTCGTGAGAGCGTAGACAACGTCTCCCCTCTCTATGACAAAACGGAGGTGCCAGAGGTCGTCGAGAGTCTCGGGGATTAACTTTATCTCCCCCTCTCTTCCCCTCAGGTTTTCCTCGACGATCTGCATGCTATCAGCGCCGCTCCGAGCGCTCCGATTATCTGGGGCTCCTGCGGAACGAGGATCCTGACGCCGAGCAGCTCTTGGAGGGCTCTCCTCACGCCCCTGTTCTTCGCGACCCCTCCGCTCATCACGACGTCCGGCTTAATGCCAACTCTCTGCGCCATCGCAGCTATGCGCGACGCTATTGCGTTGTGGACGCCGGCGACTATATTTTCAACCTTCTCCCCCCTCGCGAGGTGGCTTATGACTTCCGACTCCGCGAACACCGTGCAGGTTGAGGATATGCTCACCGGACTGTCCGCTTTGGCGTCGAGCTCGCCGAGCTCTTCAACGCTGACTCCGAGAGCTGAAGCCATGACCTCCAGGAACCTCCCCGTTCCGGCTGCACACTTGTCGTTCATAACAAAGTTTTCGACGCCGTCTCCAACTGCTATAACCTTGCTGTCCTGTCCGCCAATGTCTATGACAGTCCTGCAGTTCGGAAAAACGTGCTTGGCTCCCAGGGCGTGGCAGGTTATTTCCGTAACGGTTCTGTCGGCGAAGCTCACCTTCTTCCTTCCGTAGCCCGTCGCAACCACATACTCAACCTCGACGCCAGCCTTCTTCACAGCCTCCTCGAAGACCCTCTCTGCCGATTTTTCGAGGTCGGGTGAGACCTTCGCGACGCTGTAGGCTAGAACCTTACCGTCCTCGACGATTACGCACTTCGCCGTGAGCGAACCGACGTCTACGCCCGCGCAGATCATCTCAGCATCTCGATGAACGCTTCAAGTCTCGTCTCCACCTGAGCTTCGCTGAAAGCTCTCTCGTCTACCATGTCCGCTTCGATTACGACGCTCGGAACTTCGATCATCTTCTGGAGCTCGTACTGACCGAAGGAGTAAGGCTTGCAGCTCCTGTTGGAGTGTATTACGACGCCGTCGACGTCGTAGGTGTTCACGAGCTCGTTTATGGCTGCAGCCATGTGTTCGAGTCCGACGTTGAGGTATATGAAGGTGTAAGTTTCCGCGATGCTCCTCAGCAGGTCGCTCCTGTCCTTAACCACGAGCCACCCCCAGGCGTTCGTGTAGGTATCGGCAACAACGCAAGTCCTTCGGGCTGCGAAAAACTCTCCAAGCCAGCGGAGGCGGTACCATATCGGTATGTTGTCCCACAGTAGTCTCACTTCCTCACCGTCCACGGCTGCAACGCCGTTCCGCACTCTCTCTTCGAGCTCCTCCTTCAGTTCCTCGTAGAACCTGATTGGATACTCTGTCCCCCTCAGACAGACGATCGGCGCCATGTTGATGAAGGCATCGAAGCACGTGAGAGGCGAGGGTTTGTGCCTGCCCATCAGCAGCGCATCCTTGTAGGCTCTGACTCCTAGCAGTGCGAGTTCGAGAGTCTTTCTGAGCTTCGAATCTTCGAGCTGTCTGCCGGTGAGCCTTTCAACGAAGTCCACGAAGTCGACGAGCTGGTCGTGGACGTAGTCGATGTAGCTCTCCTTAAGCTCTTTCCTAACGAACGGCGTGTCGAGGATGAAGAGTGGAACCTTGAATATCCTGCTCAGGACCTCGTACCACTTCACCACGGTGTTGCATATGTTGTTGCAGGCGAACAGAAAGCTTGGCTTCGGAAGTCCGCCTATAGGACTCGTTCCGGCGAGGACGCAGCCTATGTCGCACCTCGCGTAAGAGCACAGATCCCTCGAGAACCCCACTCTCTCGGCGAACTCCGAATAGTAAGAACCCTGCTTCGCCGCTCCGACGAGGGCTGCGTGGTTCTCCGGATACGCCGGATAAACGTCCATCGCGTAGAGTATCTCCACTGGGGCACCGCTCGTTATCCAGGCTACGTGCTCGGCTTGGAACCCCATCATGTAGTAGCCCATCATCAGCTGCCTCATCCTGTCGTTGGACTTCAGCTTCTTTATCATGCTATCACCTCGTAAAAGGCTTCTAATCTAGTTCTGAGCTGCTCGTAACTCGCGATCGGAAATTCAAGTTCGAGCAGCAGGGTCTTCTTGCCCATCTCTTCGAGCTTTTCCTTCAGCTGGGGGTAATCGAAGAAGTGTGGGTCGCAGAACTTGAGGAGCAGAAATACCACACCGTCGCAGTCTTCGGCTAATTTCAGAACCCTCTTAAACCTCCTCTCGCCGTCGTAGTGCTTCGTGGGGCATTCAGCTTTTTCGAAGTACTTCCTCGCTATGTATTCGATGCAGTCGTCGAAGGTTTCGAGCTTTACGTCCGGGTAGCTGAAGGTGAAGAAGCGCGAGCCCGTGCAGAGGTCGTCCTTTATCGCGAAGCCCACATCTTCGAAAAGCCTTATGACGTCGACGAATGGACACACGCTCCCGGTGATGAGGACCTTAGGACGATCGTCGCCCTTCTCAGGCTCGGGCAGGATTTCGAGCGCTTTATCGACGCGCATCTGCTGAACCTTCAGCAGAAGCTCGTAGTCCGGCTTGGAAGCGAAGATCTCGGCGAGTTTTTCCTCAAGCTGCCTGTAGAGCTCTATCGCCTCTCTCAGACTTTCGAAGCTTAGCTCTCCTCCCCACTCTTCAAGCTTCGCCGCAAAATCCCTGAGTTCGGAGATCATGAATCTCAAACTCTTCTCACTCACCCTCGTCGGAAATTCGAGGCTGTAAACCTTCATCCCCGTGCTTCGTTCCCATATGTCGGCTAGGCGCATCAGCGTGTCGCAGCTCCTCGTGAAAACCACCGCATCGACTTCCAACTCGGCTCGAAGCGCTCTCTCCAAAGCTCCTCTCGCCTGAGAGCACGCGTAGCTCTGAATGTGAGCGTTTGCAAAGCTTATCGGTGTGTTTCCGGCTAGTATTCTGACCGGAGTGAATCCAGCAGCGTCGATCATCTCCTTCGGCGTGAACGTGCAGAGGTAACCGATGCGCATAGTTCGAGCACGAAAAATTCACTAAAAAATTTTCCGCTTTCGATGAATTCGAATTTCTCAGCAGTTCAGCAGCTGTCAGGCGCAAGGATTTCGCCCGAACCGAGAGGAGGAATAAAATTTCGAAAGGGTTATCAATGTCTCCGCGGAACAACCACCATGAGCGAGCACGTAGCTTATGTCGTCGGGCACCGCAACCCCGACACGGATACCGTTTGTTCCGCGATAGCCTTCGCCTACCTCTGGAACAAGTGGAAGGAGACCGGAAAGTTCTCGAAGTTGATGAAGATAGACGTCGAGGCAAAGCCAGCCGCTCAGGGTGAGCTCAACGCTGAAACGAAGTTCGTTCTTGAGAAGTTCGGAATCGAGAAGCCGGAAATAGTCACGGATGCGAGCGGTAAGAAGGTCATACTCGTCGACCACAGCGAGAGGTCCCAGAGCCTGGAAAACATAGACAAAGCCGAGATACTCGCGATAATCGACCACCACAAGATCGGCGACATCACGACGCCGCAGCCGATCCTGTTCATAAACCTGCCCGCTGGCTGCACAGCTTCGGTTATAAAGAAGCTCTTCGATCTCACAGGCGTCGAGATACCGAAGGAAATAGCCGGAATACTTTTAGCAGCTATTCTCAGCGACACGGTCGTGTTCAAGTCGGCAACGACCACGGAGTTCGACAAGCAGGTAGCCGAGGAGCTTGCAAAAATAGTCGGGGTGGAGGACATAACGAAGTTCGGAATAGAGATCAAGTCGAAGCTCTCCGACGTCAGCGGAATGTCCGCGATCGAGATAATCAAGAGAGACTTCAAAGACTTCGACATGAGCGGAAAGAAGGTCGGGATAGGGCAGATAGAGCTCGTGGACCTCTCGCTGATAGAGAACCGCATAGACGAGATCTACGAGGAACTCAAAAAGATCAAGAGCGAGGGCGGCTACCACAGTGTCTTCCTGATGCTCACGGACATAATGAAAGAGGGGACCGAGCTGCTGGCAGTAACTGATGCACCGGAGGTGGTGGAGAAAGCTTTCGGAAAGAAGCTCGAAGGTCGCAGCGTCTGGCTCGACGGCGTGATGAGCAGAAAGAAGCAGGTCGTACCGCCTCTCGAAAAAGCCTTCGCCGAACTATAATTTTTTATCCGACTTCCTTGAATCTCACAGTCTTGAATATCACCACCAGCTCCGACAAAACTTCCTGTTTCAGCTTTACTGTTGGGTTCCACGCCGTGTAGCAGCTCGTGTGGGCTGTAAGGCTGAAGTCGAGCGAGGTGTTGAAGTGTCCGCTGTGTCTGTCGAAGAACCTGCACCAGGCGTCCCCGTTCTCAGTGTCCCGGATTATTACGTAGATGTCGTCGAAGCCTGCGAGGTTTCTCAAATCGACGCGCGTGAAGCTGTATTCCCCCTCCTCGACGAGGAACCTGAACCAGCCGGCGCCGGAGGCGGAGAGATTACCTTCGAGGATTGGGATCGTCATGACGAGAAACGAAGATCCGGTGGCGATCGTGGCGTTGTAGAGTATCCGCGGCTCGTAGAGGAGCCTAGAATAATCCTGCCCGTAGTATCTCGAAAAAACGCTTCCGGCTTCGATGCTCAGCCCCCACTTCCCGCGTTCGGAGAACGTGAGCCTACCGACCTCTCTGCTTACGACGCAGGCAGAGTAGTTGTAGCTACCCGAACAGCTCCCGCTCAGGCTCACTTCTCCGTTCGTGAGGTTCAGACACGCGGGGGTGAAGCCCTCGCCGCACTGAAGCGTCGCGGGATTGCTGTAGTTCACGAACGCTAAGATGAACTCCGGGTCGCCCTCTTCCAAATTCAGAGTTCCGCCCTGCAGCTCCATTTCCACGCTCTGCGCGGGAACCTCCCCGAAGGCTACGGAGTGGATTATGTACTGAATTCTCTTGAAGCTCTGCTCGAGACTCTCCGACATGACACTCCTCCTGAACTCGTCGACCATCGAGTTTACTTGGACGAAAACTATTGCCAGAACTGTCATCACGATTCCGAAGATATAGATGTACCCCAGAACCTCCGAGACCGCTTTCGACATCAGCTCACCTCGATTACCGTCAGCAGCAGAGTTACGTTACCCTCCACCCGTATCTTTTTTTCATCTTTGCAGCCATCGTAAGTTATGGTTGCAGCCCTCGTTCCCCGCAGAGCATCTGCGATCGATTCCTTCCAGATTTGGCAGAATTCCGACCTTATCTCGACGTAGGTTACGTTTCCGAAGTAAGTTCCGGCGTACCTGAAATTGAGGGTAACCTTGTACCCACCGGCTGAGAGGTTGCCGGAGAAGTCGAAAAAAGTTATGTAGAGCGTGTCGTTCGTCGCAACTACCTCGGGAGGCGAGACGGGAACGGGAACCACTCTGCCGAACTCCTTGATGAATATTCCCGATTCCAGCACGACTTCTCTGCCGCTGACCTCTATCTCCAGATTATGCAGCGGAAGCTCGTAGTAATTGGCGGCGTGCTGTGCTGCTATTGGATAACCGCGAGAGTACGCTCCCGGAGTTCCGGGAACGACTACGGCGAGTCCTCTTGGGAGCGAGGGTACGAATACGCTCACACCTCCAGCCGCTGAGGTGATGCTTCCCCCGTTGAGCTGAATCGTCTTCGTCGTTGCTATTTCTTCGCCGTACTTCATCCTTTCGACGAGCTCCTTGATCTCTGCCATGCTCTTCACGGCGTTTCTGAACTTTACGCTGTCCACGCTACTCGAAATTACGGGCTGCGAGATCATGTAGATTAAGCCAGCTGCCGTGACGATCAGTGCGACCGTCAGCAGGCTTCCGACGACCTCCGAAGCGCCCCGGCTATTCAAGTGTTATCTCACCTCCGCTACCACTCGTTACGACGACTCTATCCTTGTCCGACACTATGTTCATCCTGCACTTATCGCCGACCAAGTAAGAGCCTGCGGGACACGCAGTCGTCTCCTCGCCGCGGTAGTTGAGAGGTGTGAAGTCGATGTAGGAAACGTCAGACCCTTCGATGTTGATCTCGTAAACACCCTCTTCGGCTTCCTCCTTAACGCGCAGCTTCACGATTATCTCGATCGTCTCGTCCTTCTGTATGGACGTCACGTTGACCCTCACTACGGTTCTGTCGTGCAACCTCTCGACGTCGAGGTCTATCCGGTTATCCCTGTTCGACTTCGCAACCGCGCTGACGAATTCGAATGGTCCGCCGAACGTAACGTTGAGCGTCTCGTTTATTGATATGTTCTTGGCTGCAATCTGGAAGATGTTGAATATCGTCCTGTAAGCTTCCAGCAACTCCTCGCTCGTGGTTGCGAAGAAGTAGCACGGCTCGTTGTTGTCGGGGCGGAGAGAGACTATCTCTCTGAGCAATTCCTGTCCATTACTGCCTATGTCTGTTCCGAAGCCTATTGCACATATCGAGACGGCGAATCCGTTTATCTCTATGTTGTTTTTGATGTAATCTGCAACGCATTTCGCTTGATCAGCACCGCTCTGGCACCACTGACTACCATCGCAGGTCCCACTGCAGAGATCACAGCCGAAGTAATTTACTTCATCGCATATCGTCGTCTCTCCGTCGGTAAGCAGAATCATCAGCGGGCGGGTGTTGTTTATGCAGTCCGTGCAGTTGTTTCCTGCCTCGTTCCATATCGGAAAGATGTTTATTCCGGCGTAAAGCGCGTCGGCGTGGTCAGTGGCTCCAGAAGGTTCAAGACTCCTGATAACGTCGTTCACCTCATCCTTGTCTGTGGTCATGTATTTGAGAGGAGAGGAGTTCACGGCTATCCTTTCAGCATCGGTTGAGAACTTTGCCAAGCCAACAAAGTCTTTTTCGCCGAGCATGCTGTTGAATTGGATTGCTGCGAGCTTTGCTGCATCGATTCTTTTCAGGTAAACAGTCGCTTTGAAGGTTGCGGGCTCCTTGGTAGTTGGAACGACAACGATCCTGTAAGTGCCATGCTGCGGGT
>JBEVCD010000022.1:24635-29010 GCA_040514265.1 Archaeoglobaceae archaeon
GTAATATCTCCATCCCCACCACCAAGACCAGCTTCTATAGACATACCAGTAGGGGATACTTCCCTGCAGATTCGAGACCTCCAGGTACTCGAAATCCACGACATTGGGCAGTTCGAATGTTAGCTCCTGGTAATTTGAATAAGGTATAGTTTCGTTCAGAACAACACTGCCGTTAAATTTGACTATTATCGTGAGGTTGATCTGATCCGGAGCCCTTGCAACCACCTTTATGTCATAGCTTCCCATCGCGTTCGAAATTGAATACTGCTTGCCAATTTTACCACCGCTGCTGTATGCTGCGCCCACCTCAGCATCGTTGACGTAGAGCTTCACGAATGAACTGTCCATACCTTTGCCGTTCCATGGTGGTGGGTTGCAACTTGAACACTGAACTTCAAGATCGTTACAACTCAAGTCGTAATACCAGTCAGAGAGTGTGTCCGTCGTATATGCGTATATCTCCAGCGTTCCCGGATTGGGAGAGTAATCGGTGGTGTTGACGACTCTCTCAACAACATTTGGAACTATCGTCTGCTCGAACTCCTTATATATTGCTTCCCTCCTCATGCTTCCCGAAACGTCTATCATGTGAACGACAGAAAGGTTGATCGCCTGATTGACGAAGCCCCTACCTTCGAGCTTCAGGTGGACTTCGAAGATGTCGCCGGGAGCGACGATCTTCGGCTCGACCCACTTGTCGTAGGTGATGTATGGGTTCGAGGTTGTCGGCTGCTCGGAGACGAAGAGCGATTCCGTAGAGCTTCCGTTGCACCTCGGAACCCCGTCGTCGAAGTATTCGCTCTCGTTTATCCACGCGAATATCTCTGCTAAACACTCGTAGTCGTAGCTCCCGATCTTGTTGCAGCCCGTGGTATCGTCGACTTTTATTAGCATTCTTGCGCTCGCCCCGCTTCCCTGTAGGACGCTCCCGTTCCAGAGGGTGACGTTCCAGGATACTGGCTCCGTAATCTGATTTTCGAAGTATACCTTCAGCGTGGTGTAGTCACCCTTCGGAACGCTTGACGGCTCGAAATCGATCCTTGGCTTCACGTCGAAAGGACACGGCTCGACCCTTTCGTAGCTTATCTCCGGTCTCTCCTCACCTGCTTCGATGCTGAGAACTTCTCCTGAGACCTTTATTTCCATCCTCTCTCCGTTCGGAAGGACGAACTTGTCAAGCCCCAGTCCGCTTTGAGCTTCGAACCTCCCGTCGACGCTCTTCACGACGACGAATATCCTGTCATCTACCTCGGAGAAGTTTACGACGTAATGTCGCTCGCCTACTTCGGGTAGTATCGATATCTTCGTCTTTATGTAGCCGGATGACGGTCGGAGCAGAATGTAGTCGGTGTAGAAGGCTGATATCTGCGAAGCAACGTCTGCAAACTGGTTCTCGATGACTCTGGCTACCTGAATCTGCGTCAGCGCATCGTGGAGGTACAAGCCGAAGACTATTATGAATACGCCGAGTATGCCTGTGAGCAGGATGTATTCGACCATTATCGAGACTCCTCTCTCGTCAGCAGTTCCCCTCACAGAAATCCACCTCCACGCTCTTAAACTCGACCTTATCTACGCCGATGTAGCAGACCCATCCGTTTTTAGCGCACAGAACCTTCAGCTCGGAGTTTATTTTGCCGAGGAGGGGCGAGTTGTGGTACTGAACGTGCAGCTGTTTCAGGTTCCTTATCTCCTCCTTCGGGAAGGACATCATCGCGCGGGAACTTTCGAGACCGGCTATAACGTTCTGGGCGTGAACGTAGGCTAGCGTGAGGATTACTATTACAACCACGAACGCGAAGAGCAGGATCATCTGACCTCTCAGATCCGCCATAACGTCAACCTCACCTCCACGACCTTGGTTTCGGGGTTGCTCAGGTTGAAGCACGTGGAGTTCAGATCTGGAACGACCACGAACCTGCTAACTCTGACAGCGTCGGGTGTCGGCTCTTTGTCGAAGCCCGAGATGACGAAAGTCTCAATTTCGCTGCCGTTTATCCAGACGATTTCGAGCCTGCCGAAGGCACTTAAGTTCGTCAGAATTCTGCTGAAGTTCGAACTGAACTCTCTCGGAGCTACGTGCTGCCCGTTAATTAGCGAGCAGTTTTCAATCATCCCTTGCAGTGAGGAGTTACCGCCGTTTGGGTTGTCGAGCGCGAGCAGGATGTCGTATCCCAGCTGCTTCAGCTGGACCCTCGCGTAATCGCTCCAGGCAGGAGAGATCACGACAGTGCTCTGGAAGATGGCGTAGACTGCTATGAGCACGAGCAGTGACGCTGCTACGCCCTCCAGAGTAAAGGTCTGCGCCCTCACGTCCAAACTACCACCTCCAGCACGCACAAGCATCTACTGGCGACCTCGTCGCAGGGGAAGGCTGTGCAGTTGTCGACGTAAACAACGCGCTCGAAGCTAACGACCTGTCCGGATAGCGGAACTTCCTCGCCGCCGCTCGCGAAGACGTAACCGCTGAAGTTCGTCAGGGAGAAGTTGAAGCCGTAGTTGATGTTCGAGTAGCTTAGCCCGAGGTTCTCCTTGATAATCCCCAGACAGGTGGTATCCCTCGCGAGCTCTTGCAGCTTAAGGATCTTGCTCGCGTTGAGGTAGTTGTAGAGAGTTCCGTTCTCGTAGTCGAAGTTTGCGAGCCCGGGTCTGAACTTCTTCGAGCCACATTCTGTTACGTCGATCTCGGCCCAGTCGGACGGATATCCTGGGTCCTCCACGAGCAGAGTTGCGATGCGGTAAGCGTGGTTAGCGAGTGCTATCTCGTGTCTGACGTCGGCAAAGATGCCAGGGAGGAAACTCGCTACGAAGATGAAGGTGACGAGTAGTATCGAGAGTCCAATAAGCAGATCGAGGCTGAGTTTAGCATTAATGTCCATTAGTTAAGATTTGGATAACAAAAAATATAAGTCTTGTGATTACAATGATGACGTTCACGTGGTAACGGAGAAAAGCCGAGAAATCTTGTAGCGAACGTCAAAGCAAACAAAAAATTACGCTGCGATAAAATCCCGTCAAGAACTGAAACCTGTGTTAAAAAATTAGAACTCAGGAGTCTCGCTCTTCTCACCCTCCTTCTCTTTCTCCTTCTCCAGTCCCTTCGCCGCTATGACGTCGTCGATTCTCAGTAGCATCACTGCAACTTCGGTTGCGCTCCTGATGGCGTGCGTCTTCACGCGGAGCGGTTCGAGGACTCCAGCTTCCTTCATGTCGATGACCTTGCCCGTTTCGACGTCGACGCCTGCATACTTGTTACCCTCTTCGTGGGCTTTCCTGAGCTCTACTAGCACATCGATCGGGTCTATACCGGCGTTCTCTGCGAGCGTTCGCGGTACTATTTCGAGGGCTGTTGCGAAAGCCTCGACTGCGAGCTGCTCCCTGCCTCCGAGCGTCGGCGCCCACTCCCTGAGTCTGAGGCTCACCTCTATTTCGGGCGCTCCGCCTCCGGCTACAACCTTTCCGCTCTCGAGTGCAGCCTTCGTGACTTTTATCGCATCCTGCAGGCTGCGCTCGATCTCATCGACGACGTGCTCGCTTCCACCCCTTACGAGGATCGTTACGGCTTTCGGATTCTTGCACCCGGTTACGAACACCATCTTCTCGTCGCCCACCTTGCGCTCCTCGACGAGCTCAGCCTCTCCGAGGTCCTCCGGCTTCACGTCTCTGAGGTCGGTGAGTATCTTCGCACCCGTCGCCTTTGCGAGCTTCTCCATGTCGCTCTTCTTGACCCTCCTGACGGCTAGTATTCCGGCTTTGGCGAGGTAGTACTGAGCCAGGTCGTCGATGCCCTTCTGGCAGAACACGACGTTAGCACCAGCTTCGACGATCTTGTCGACCATCTCCTTCAGCATCGCCTCCTCCTGTTCGATGAACTTCTGGAGCTTCTCGGGGTCAGTTATTCTGATCTTCGCGTCGATCTCGGTCTCCTTGACTTCGAGTGCGGTGTCGAGCAGCAAAATCTTCGCTTTCTCCACTCTCTTCGGCATTCCGGGGTGAACCACTTCCTTGTCGAGGACTATTCCGTCAACGAGTTCCGTGTCTTCCACGCTTCCGCCCTGCCTCTTCTCTATCTTGATGTTGTCGGTGTCCACCCTTATCTTTCCGTTTACTTCCTCAGCTATAGTCTTGACAGCTTTCACAGCTATCTCGGAAAGCTTCTGCAGCGCAACCTCGGCGCCCTTACCAGTCATCGCGGTGGCTGCGATCTTCTTTAGTATCTCCTCGTCGTCCTTGCTTATGTCGATGGCTACCTCGTTGAGGATCTCCATAGCCTTGTCGGCAGCCATCCTGTAACCGTTTGCTATTATCGCTGCGTGTATTTCCTGATCGAGCAGCTCCTCAGCCCTCTTGAGCAGTTCTCCCGCGATGACGACGG
>JBEVCD010000023.1:0-8339 GCA_040514265.1 Archaeoglobaceae archaeon
CCCGAACACGAAGCTCGCTATCACCGCTGCCAGTATTACGGTTATTGCCACCATCAGTATCACGCCGATCACTGGCGAGACACCCTTCTCGTCCAATCTCCTCCCCACCATCTCACCACCTCTCATTACTATAGCGATAATGATGTATATAAGTTTTTCCGTATCAGCCGTTTTGAGTGAAAAATTTTCGCGGTGCGTTTTTAAGCACCGCCGTCGTAGCTGTCTGGGTGAAGGTGGCGATCGAAACCTACGGCTGCACGATGAACCAGGCTGACTCGGACGTGATGAGGGGGTTGATCTCGAGATACTTCACGCTCTGCGACGTTGAAGAGGCGGACGTGGTCGTCGTGAACTCCTGTGGCGTCGTCGACTTCACGGAGAGGAAGATAATCAGGCGGATAAGGGAGCTGAAGGAGCTCGGGAAGAAGGTCGTGCTCGCGGGATGTCTTACGAGGATAAGCGGGGAAGCCGTCGCACTGAGCGACGCAGCTGTTTCGCCGGACAACGTGGACAGGATAGTCGAAGCTGTCGTGGCTTCGCTCGACGGCGGCTTCTTTGCTTTGGAGCGCAGAAACCTCGACAAGGCTTCGCTGAGTGCGGCGAAGTGCAGGCTTGGGGGAGCAATAGCGATAGTTTCGATCGCTGAAGGCTGCGTCGGGAGGTGCAGCTTCTGCGTCACCCGCCTCGCGAGGGGGAGGCTGAGGAGCTTTTCGATCGATGCCGTAGTTGAGGAGGTCAGGAGAGCCGTAGCTGAAGGCTACAAGGAAATACAGCTCACCTCGCAGGACACTGGAGCATATGGGCTTGACAAAGGAAAGCCCATGCTGCCGGAGCTGCTCAGGAGGATATCAGAGATAGACGGGGAGTTCAGGGTTAGGGTGGGGATGATGAACCCGCAGCACGCAAGAGCCATGCTGGAGGAGCTGATAGAGGCTTACGAGAGCGAGAAGATATACAAGTTTCTGCACGTCCCCGTGCAGAGCGGGGACGACGAAGTCCTGAAGGCTATGATGCGCGACCACACCGTGGAAGACTACGTGGAAGTCGTTAGAGAGTTCCGCAGAGCCTTCGACGATGTTGTTGTTTCGACGGACATAATCGTCGGCTTCCCCACGGAGGACGAGGAAGCCTTCTGGAGGAGCGTCGAGCTTGTCAGGGAGACGAAGCCGGACATAGTGAACATCACCCGCTTCTCCCCCCGCCCCGGGACGCCGGCGGCGAAGCTGAAGGACATACCCGGGTGGATAAAGAAGGAGCGCTCCAGAGTGCTTACGAGGGTGTGTAAGGAGGTGGCGGCGGAGAACAACTCGAAGTTCGTGGGCAGCAGGATGCGTGTCCTCGTAACAAGGCACGGGAAGGGCGAAACCATGCTGTCAAGAAGCGACTCATACAGACCTGTGATCGTGAGAAACGCCGAGCTCGGGGAGTTCCTGGAAGTTAGGATAAGGGGCTACACACACGCTTACCTCGTCGCATGATCGTCTGCGAAACCTGCGCGAGGTTCGTGGAGGGCACTCTCGGCGACTGCGAGGTTTGCTGCAACGCCTTCGCGAGGATCCCTCGAATTGCTGAGGAGATAGCGGAGAGGCTGAAAGGATACGAGTTCGAGAGCTTCACTGTCGGCAGCAGGCTGAGGGGGAGTGCGAAGACTATGTTCGAGCTTCTGGCAGCGAAAGGTGTCGACTACGACATCAAGAAGGTCTTCAACGACGCTCTCGCTGATGAGCTATCGAAACTGACGGGGAAGAGGAGGAGCCCTAACGGAGACGTTCAGGTCGTCGTGGACCTCGAAGACTTCAGCTACGAGCTCTTCGTCAAGCCCGTCTACCTGTGCGGGAGGTATCTGAAGCGGGTGCGCAACGTCTCGCAGACCAGGTGGCTCTGCAGAGCCTGCAACGGAAAGGGCTGCGAGCTCTGCGGTTACACGGGGAGGAGGTTCGCAACCTCTGTGGAGGAGCTGATAGCCGAGCCCGTGATTAGGCTGTTCGGTGCCAAGGACGCCATACTGCACGGAGCCGGTAGAGAAGACGTGGACGCGAGGATGCTCGGAAACGGACGACCCTTCGTCCTGGAAGTCGTCGAGCCGAGGAGGAGGTTTCTCGATGCCAAGGAGGTTGAGAAGGCTATAAACGAGAGCTGCGGGGGGAAAGCGGTTGTCAGAAATCTGAGGTTCTGCGGGAGCGGCGACGTTGAGAGGGTGAAGGAGGAGAGGCACCTGAAGCTCTACAGAGCTAAGATCGTGTTCTCGCAGCCCGTGAGTAGAGAGAAGCTCGAAGAAGCGCTCGAAAAGCTTTGCGGAGAGATAAGGCAGCGGACTCCGAGGAGGGTTCTCCACAGGAGGAGCGACCTTCTCAGGGTAAGGAAGCTGCACAGGGCTGAACTGCTGCTGTGCCGCGGGAGCGTGGCTGTTGTAACCTTTCTGGCTGACGCGGGGCTTTACATAAAGGAGCTCGTCAGCGGTGATGAAGGCAGGACCAAGCCGAGCCTGTCGGAGCTCCTCGGCGTTGAGGCGAGGGTGGAGAAGCTCGACGTCGTAGCCGTTTACGGGTGAACTACGCATTTTAAGCACGATAGCGCTTTCCCAGTTAATCAGATCTTTCGGTGCCGTCGAACTTCAGCGCCACTATCAAAAGAGCCACAGCCAGAGCAAGGTACGTCGCCACTTCCCACACCTCGAAAACGCTTCCAGCGGAGACCCTTGTCAGCACTCCAGCGAAGGAGTGCTTGCTCGCAAAGGAGATCGCAACAATGCCTGCGGCGATCAGGGAAAAGAAGAGCTGACTTCTCTCCCTATCCTTAAAAAACAGTGACGTGAGCAAGGCGAAGGAAATGAAAATCAGGTAAACGGAAAAAGCCACGAGCAAAAACGCTGGCACGTTCGCTATCTCTATTCCGTTCAGATGGAGAAGAGAGACCCACACGGCACTCAAAATCGCGGAAACGAGAAAAGCTGAAAGGATCTTGTAGAGGAGAATTTTTCTCTTGCTCATCGGTGCTGCCATGAGAATCTCAAAGCTCCCGCTCTCGAATTCTTCAGTTGTGGAGTCTATGAGCAGTCCCGAGGCTACTATCGCTGTTGTTATGACGAGAAGAGGTATCAAAGCTACGTAAACGAATTTAAACGCTACCGAGTAGTTCTTGTAGTAATCCACTTTTTTTTCTGAAAAGACCCTTAGCTTCACGACCTCAATTCCGTTCATTTCTCTCAGCTTAACTTCGTAAAGTTCGAGCCTCTCTTTTATGTATCCAGCAGCAATGAAAGTCGCTATCTCGTCTTTTGGCAGGTAAACCGTGACGAAGTTGTGGGAGGACACGTTCTCCTTTGGGAGATAGACTATCGCGTCTATGTTCCCCAATTCAAAATCCCGCAGGGCGTCTTCAAAATCGGCGTAGTTTTTCCCTCCGATTACGGATTTCAAAATCGGACAATCCCCCACAACGCCGACCTTCGCCTGAGAAAATTGAACGTACTGGGGGGAGGAGAGGAAGATCAGACCGTAGGTTACGAGGGAGGCGAAGGAAGCCGTGAATATCAGAAAGAAGATTAGGCTAACTATCGTCTTCTCCCTCACGAGTAGCCTGAGATCTTTCAGTATCAGCTCCCTCATAGCACCACCGCCGCATTGTACGCGAAGTGAAGAGCGAAAGCTGTGAGGAGGGCAACCCTAAATCCGAGCCTGCGAGTGAAGTAGAAGGAGAGGGAGGAGATTAGATGGGCAAAAAGCGGCAAAAGCAGGAATGAACCGAGAAGGAGCTCTCCGTACCTTGAAAGTACACTCCAAAGCAGTAAGAATTTTTCGAAAGAGAAAAACGATACGGGAAGAATTACCGCAGTCGTCAACCTTGGATTGGACTCTATTGCGCTGCACTTTAAAATCTCCTCAAAAAGAGCGAAGAAAGCTAGGAGGAAGAGAATCGGGTACAGGAAAGTCGTCGCTATGAAAAGCAGGAAGAATTCTACTATCAAAGCTGCCGAAACGAGGGAAACTCCCGTGAAAACCACTCCAACCGGATTCCTCGTAAGCCCCTTCAGGGAGTTCACGAACTTTTCACCGATGCCTGAGTAGGAGTAGGTTATCTCGGGGGATAGAGCATTCGAGCTCAGAATGAAAAAGAAAGCCGTGAGAACAAAAATTGGCAGCATGGAAAACAGTGTATCAGTCAGACTTACCCTTTCCTCAAAACTCTTCAAAAAGTACGTTATCGGGGAAATCTCGCTTAGAGGCAATCCGGTGAAAATAGCCGGGAGAAACAGGTAGGAGGTGATGAAGAGGTTCGAGGTCAGGAGAAGAAAAGTAGCCTCTCTGTAACTCCTTGAGGAGAGGGAAAGGAAGGTCTGCAGAACGAACATGAAGACTATGACCGGGAATACGAAGAGGACCGCGTTAACTCTGAAAATGACTGAGAGGAGAATGAGAATCAGGAGGGAAAAAATCAGGTAGGGTAATAGAATCTCAACAAGAATTCTGTGCTTACTCTTCGGCAGGGTTAGAAGAATCTCTATCCTTCTGTTCCTTACGTCTTCGAGGAGCGAAGACGTGTAAGCCTGCATAACGAAGTAGGCTGGAATTACGAAAACGAACCCCGCGACGATTTTGTCAAGGAGGGACGGAGGCTCGAAATTCTCTGGAGTGACAAAAACGCTCTCCTCTTTCTTTACCCCCAAGATTTCCAGCAGAGTTTTTTCCGCCTCAGCTTCCTTTCCTTCCCCGCCTTCTCCGGTTTTTTCCATCTTCGGTGGAGGAGTCTCTGCAACTCGCCCGGCAGTTTCTTCCTTCTCCGTAGCGGTCTCTCTTTCAAACGTTAGCGTCCTTTTGATGTAGACAGGGTAAACGAAAACGGGGAAAGCCTTGTCTCCGTACCTCTCTTCGAGCATTTTCGTGTACTTCTCATCCAGATAGTTCATGTAGTCGTCTAAAGCGGCGACCGATTTTTCTTCTCCCGTGATGTAAACGTCACGACCCACAATTTCTATGTCCGGATTTTCTCCTTCGACGAACAGCGGACTTTCAATCTTCTCCGGAGATCTGTAAGTATATATGGCGTGAGAGGACTGAATGCCAAGATGGGAGGATACGTAAAAGGAGATTGCGGCGAAAACTATCGCGAAATAAATTGGTTTGGCGGAACCTTTTCTCCTAAACTTCTTCAGCTCAAAGCCGGAAAGCATAGCCATACGCACGAAACGTTTTTTATTATTGGTTTTCCTCGTAGACTGTGGAAGTCGTCGTTGAAAATCTTAGAAAAGTTTACGGCAACGTAGTTGCAGTAGACGACCTGAGTTTTGAGGTTTCGAAGGGAGAAATTCTCGGAATTATAGGCGAGAACGGAGCAGGAAAAACCACAACGCTGAAAATTTTGGCTGGACTGATCGAGAAAACCTCTGGAGAAATTTACTACTTCGGAAAGAAAATGGAGGATTGGGGAGTTGAGATAAAGAAGAAGATCGGTTTTTTGCCAGAGTTTGACGCCCTCTACGAGAACTTGTATCCCGGGGAGTACCTCAACCTCTTCGCCTCAATATATGGAGTGGATAGAGAGAGAGTTGATTTCCTCCTCGATCTGTTTGGTCTTCCGAAAAACAGGATGATAGGGACTTTTTCCAAGGGAATGAAGCGAAAGTTATCGATTTGCAGAACTTTGGTTCACGATCCGGAAGTGCTGATCTACGACGAGCCGATATCCGGATTGGACCCGTCGACTTCTCTCTCCGTTTCCGAAATGATCAGGGGGATGAGGAATAAAGCCATAATTTTCTCCGCCCACAATCTGTACTATGTCGAAGCCACCTGCAGCAAAATTCTGATAATGAAAAGGGGAAAATCGGTTTACTACGGAGATATCGGGGAACTCAGAGATCTGATGAAGAGCTACAGGCTCAGATATTCCATGAACGGGGAGACTTTTGAAGAGACTTTTGAGAGCGTCGAGGATTTGAACAGAGAGATAAAGAGAATCGTCGAGAGCGGAGGAAAAATAGAAGACATCGAGACAATCGTTCCGAGGCTTGAGGAGATCTACTTCAAGCTGACGGGGTGAAATACCCACTCGAGTGATAGCAATTAAAAAGAGCTATTATTATGAGGCTGCGGTCGAGGGGCTGCAACGTGTATCTCCTCGAAGACGAGCGGATCTTGATCGACGCTGGCACGAGTGCATCTATCGTGCTGAAGCAGGTCAGCGAACTCGAAGGCATAGTTATCACGCACGCGCACTTCGACCACTTCGCAGCTGCCGCCGCTCTGCAGGAGAGGCTTGGGTGTCCGGTTTACGTGCACGAGGAGGACTTGCCGTATCTGCTGGGCGAGAAGAAGTTCAGCTACCGCGGCGTCCTCGGCGCGTTTGCCAAGATCGGCGAGATTTTGCTCAGACCGAAGCCGCCGAAGGAAGTTAGGAGCATCTCCGAACTCGGGATCGAGGTGATCCACACTCCCGGACACACGCCCGGGCATGTTTGCGTGCTGCACGACGGCAAGCTCTACTGCGGCGACCTGCTGAGGGGAGGGGCTAAGCTATCGAGGCGCGAGTTCTGTTACGACTACGATCTCTACATCAGGTCGGTGAAGAGCGTCGCCGCACTCGACTTCGACGTCATCCTTCCGGGTCACGGCGGCGAGGTGAGCAGGAAGGAGTTCGAGGCTCTGCTGGCGAGGTTAGAGTTATAAAGAATAAAGACAATTTTTAATAATGCTGGGAGTAGAGGGTAGGAACCTCAGCGAACTCGAAGCTGAAGACATCAGGAGGGTGTGGCTGAAGTTCTACGACGACGGCGTAAAGCCGTCGCTCGAATATCCAGAAATTCCCGCCTACCGCATCCTCGAATCTGCAGCCGAGAGGTTCGGCAACAAGACGGCTGCAATATTCTTGGGGAACAGAATAACCTACTCCCAGGCGAACGATGCGTCCGACAAGGTGGCGAAGTTCCTCGCCGATAGGGGAGTTGAGAAGGGGGACAGGGTCATCGTCTGCCTTCCGAACACGCCGCACTACTCAGCAATAGCGGCTGGGATTATGAAGGTCGGCGGCATAGTCGTGCAGTGCAACCCGCTCTACACGCGGAGCGAACTCGAATTCCTCGCAAAAGATAGCGGAGCGAAGGGGATATTCTACTTCGACGCCGTTCACCCAAACGTCTCGCCACTTGTCGGGGAGCTCTTGGATTTCGCAGTTTCTTGCAGCATCCAGGACTTCGTTCCGGGAGCTTCGAAGCCCCCCGAAGTCAGGAAGGGCGACTTCTTCACCTGGGACGACGTCATGAAGTGTGAGAAGACGGACAGGAGGGCGAAGATAGATCCTAAAAACGATGTCGCGATGCTGCAGTATACGGGCGGAACGACGGGGAAGCCGAAGGGCGTGATGCTTACGCACTACAACCTCGTCGTCAACGCTACGCAGGTTTTGAACTGGGACCCAAAAGCCTCGCCTGACGACGTGGGGATAGGTGTTCTGCCGGTCTTCCACGTCTACGGGATGACCATGCTCAACGTCGCCACGCTGATCGGTTCGACAGTTATACCGGTTCCCGATCCGAGGAACTATCCGGTGATCCTCGAAATCATCCAGGCTTTCAGGGTCACGACGCTTGCAGCAGTTCCGACGATGTATGTGGGCATGCTCAGCGTGCTCGAAGAAAAGAACTACGACGTCAGCTCGCTGCGGATATGCACGAGCGGAGCGGCTCCGCTGCCTGTAGAGGTTAAGAGGCGCTGGGAAGAGGTGACGGGTAAGAGGATAGTGGAGGGCTACGGGCTGAGCGAGGCGTCGCCGGTAACGCACTGCAACCCGCTCTACGGGCTGAACAAGGAGGGGAGCATAGGTATCCCGATGCCCGACACCTTCGCCGTCGTAGTCGACGACGACGGCTACGTGCTGGAGCCGGGCGAAGTGGGAGAGCTCGCAGTCTTTGGACCTCAGGTCATGAAGGGCTACTGGAAGATGGAGGAGGAGACGAAAAAAGTTCTCATCAACGGCTGGCTTCTAACGGGAGACATGGCCAAGATGGACGAGGACGGCTACTTCTACATCGTCGACAGGAAGAAGGACCTGATAATTGCCGGAGGCTACAACGTCTACCCGAGGGAGGTGGAGGAGGTTCTCTACGAGCACCCGGCTGTGCTCGAAGCAGCAGTAGTCGGAGTTCCCGATCCGTATAGGGGAGAGACTGTGAAAGCCTTCGTAGTCCTCAGACCAGAATACAGGGGGAAGGTTACGGCTGAAGACTTGGAGAAGTGGTGCAGGGAGAGGCTCGCGCCCTACAAGGTTCCGAAGCTCTGGGAGTTCCGCGAGGAGCTGCCGAAGTCGATGGTCGGAAAGGTTCTGAGGAGGGTGCTGAGGGAGGA
>JBEVCD010000024.1:0-4065 GCA_040514265.1 Archaeoglobaceae archaeon
GGAGAAATCAAAACATAATAATTCGGATAACTAACTCCAGCATCAAGCACAACCTTAGCAGGATTGCCCGTTGAAGCTGCTAAGCTAACAGCCTCGCTTAACTCAGCTACCTCGTAGCTCAGCTTGTCCAGATGCTTTGCCTCCACCTGCCTGTTCCACTCGGGAACCCAGTGGGACTGGGCGATGCCGAGTAGAGTCATCAGAATCATGAGCAGCAGGACGAAGCCGATGAGAGGCGAGACAGCTCTGCTGTCCATTGTGATAATTGTTGTGACAAAATTGAAAAACGTTTCGACTCACAATTTTTTAAGTTCTGCAGAATCCGAGCATGCGCTGGCTGGTTGTAGTGATAACCGCAGCTCTCGCGATCTACTTCTACCTCGAAGCCGAGAGGGTCGAGGAGAGATGTGAGAAGCTCCTCAGCAGCTGCTTTAAAACTGAAGATTGCTGCGAAGAGTTTGAAGAAGTCAGAAAAGAGCTAGAATCCGTTCGCAGAGAAAGAGACGAGCTAGCATCGAAGGTCGCAATGCTGGAGGGTTTGCTGGCTTCCAGACCCGAGAAGTGGACCGTGAAGCTCGAAGGAGGCGGTGAGGATAAGCTCGAAAAGATGGTGAGCGTAGCGCGAGGTTCGCTGAACTCGAAAATTCTTGCAGACTTCGCGGACATCGTGGAGGTTTCTAACGCCGTTTATCTCGCGGGAGAGGTCTTCTCCTTTTACTACGTGAACGACTCCGACCTTTTCGGCGAGGAGGATGCCGTGGTCAATCCGGAGTGGTTTCTCGTCCACCGCGTCGGCGACTGCGATGACGTTGCTGTAGCTATGGCTGCTCTGCTGAAGCTGAAGGGTTACGATGTGGAGCTCTGCGTGGGTAAAAGGGCAGAAGGCTGGCACGCCTATGTAAGGCTGTGGGGCGAAGATGTCGACTACCAATACTGCCTCAACGGGCTTTGCAGGATCGACGTTGGCAACTTCGGCAACGAAGGTATCTGCGAGAGCGTTTAACCTTCGAACTCCTTCGCCGCAAGGTATGCAGCCGCCACAAAAAGGAAAGCTGCCGCTACAGCCAGCAGCACCGGAGTAGCTGCGAAGTCGATGCTAGGAATTGCAAAGTACACGACCAGAGCGATTACCGCAAGCAACACGGCGATCGCTAATGGCAGATGTTCTCCTTCAATCTCCACACCGTTCAGCTTCGAGTTCCTCAGCGACGTGAGCTGCGAGTCCAGGACTTCGGAGAGTGAGTAGAGAAACGTGACGGCAACTATTCCGTCAAAGCTCGCCGGCTCCCTCAGCGCTAGCAGCTGCTCAGCAATCGCACCGGTGTGGAGCATGGCGTCGAGAGCTTTAAGTGTGTCCAGCAAACCTTCGAACGTCTCCGAAGTTGCCAAGATCGGCTGTGAGTTGAAGAAGAGTAACAGAAGGTAGTAGTAGAAGCTGAAGGGCTTCTTGACAGCTATTCCGGCGATTGGTGCGATGAATAGGATTATTTCCGCACCGTTCGGAAGGAAGTAGCGCAGCTGCGATGCTGAGTAGTTCAGGAAAGTCAGATACGCAGCTACTTCGGCGAGCAAGAGGTTCGCGATCATGTCAGCCTCGCGAGGTTCACCCTTCCCGCCTCAACCTCGACGACCCGCACTCCGAGCTTCCTGAGCTTCTCCGTTGCAATTCTCCTCACAGCCTCCTCCACTGTGTCCGCCAACCCTTCTCCCCTCGCGTAAACCGCTATAACCGTGGCACTCCTTCCTGCGATCGCCCCGACGTCGCAGAACTCCGCCCTCGTCACGAATATCAGAGCGGGCTTCGAGACGTCGACGAACTTCTTCACCCTCTCCACAGCCTCCCGAAAGCTCTCCGCCACCCTGGCGACCTCCAGTCTGACGAGAGTCGAGTGTATCTTTCTGAACTGTCTTTCCCCGGATTCCGGATAGATCGGCTTCCGCCAGCCGACCGCGTAGAAGCCTGTTCTGTATCCCCTCGTCGTGAAGTAGTAGGCTAGCGACGCAGCTACTTCTATAGCCGTCTCGAAGCAGCTTCCCATTTTCCCGTGGAGCATGTAGGGGTTCGAGTCGAGGAATATCCACACGCTCTTCTTTCCCTCCCTTTCGAACTCGTTGACCATCAGTTCTCCGAGCTTCGACGTAGCCTTCCAGTTCACGAACTTCAACGGGTCGCCGTAGGAGTACTTTCTTATCTCCTTGAAGTCCGTTCCCGGAGGTCCGAGACGGAATACGTCGATGTCCGCCAGCTCCCTCGCTTTGCTCCTCCTGAGCTCCAACCTCTTTATTCGGTATATCCTCTCCCTTACCTCCATCCTGCACTCTAAGCGCAGCTCCTTACGCCTCCTCGACGCTGCGAGGAAGTCTTCGAGCTCGACGGTTAGTTTCCCGAGCTCGTAGACTCCGCGCTTAAGCGGAACACAGGTGTATTGAAGAGTTACCGTTCTACTTCCGACGACTGCAGCTCCCCGCGCGTTGCTGCCCCCGACGAGCTCGAAGCTCTCCGGAAGCTCGTGCAGAACCTTGGCTATCCCGAAGCCTGTAAAGCGAATTTTCACCGTCACTTCAACGCGCTCTCCCACCCTGTTCCCGCCAGTGACGTCGAAGCCGACGACTCTGAAGCTGAACGGTGCAAGGGAAGTTGCAAGCATCAGGGCTGGAAGTAGAGCTACATTCAGCAGCTCCGCTGAGGCTGTGATTACTGAAAGCTCTAAAAGGAAAACACACGTCAGAAGAAGCGAGGCGCTAGCCCTCCGCAGCTTCATATTTCGGAACCCTCACGCTGCGCAGAACATCTCTGACGACCTCCTCAGCCCTCACACCCTCGACGGCGTACTCGAACTTCAGTATTATGCGGTGAGCCAGAGCCTCGACGGCTATCCTCTTAACGTCGTCCGGTATGACGAAATCCCTGCCGTCGATGAACGCGAGAGCTCTGGTGAGCTTAAGCAGAGCCAGCCCACCGCGGGGGCTTGCGCCGAGCTCTACAAGCTCGTGACCCCTCGTAGCCCTGACTATCTCCGCTATGTATCTGACTATGGACCCGTCAACGCTCACCTTCTCAACCGCTTCCTGCATCCTTCTGAACTCTTCCAAGCTCACGACAGCCTCCACGTCCTCGCTGGGGTCGTCTTTCTGCCATTCCAGCCTTCTCTTAAGGATCTCCATCTCCTCCTCTACACTCTCCGGATACCCCGGACGGATCCTTATCAGGAACCTGTCGAGCTGGGCTTCTGGCAGAGGATACGTTCCCTCCTGCTCTATCGGATTCTGAATCGCGAGGACAAAAAAGGGTAGCTCCAGCCTGTAAGTCTCACCCTCGACAGTCACCTGCTTCTCCTCCATTGCTTCCAGCAGCGCAGCCTGCGTTTTCGGCGGGCTTCGGTTTATCTCGTCCGCGAGCAGAACGTTCGTGAATATTGGTCCCTTTACGAACTCGAAGTCGTTCCCCCTCCAGACCTTCACGCCTATGATATCGGAGGGCAGCAGATCGGGCGTGAACTGCACGCGCCTGTAGGCTGCTCCCACTACCCTCGCGAAGACCTTCGCCAGCAGAGTCTTCCCGAGACCAGGATAGTCCTCGAACAGAACGTTTCCGTTAACGAGGGCTGCGGCGAGTATCTTCTCAACGAGCTCCTCACTCCCCACGTAGACATCACAAACTGCTTTAACTATCTCCTTACACGCATTCATCGAATCACCTCAGAGCGTCCGAAATCTCCTCAACCAGCTTCTTCCTCCTCCTGAAATTCCTCGCCTCTATCAACCTCCTCTCCCACGGGAAGGCGAGAGCCGGAACTCTCTCGTCCTCGTAGCTCAGAATCTTCTCCATCACGACGCTCAGCTTCTGAGCATCGTTTGCCAGAGCTCTCGCCAGCGCTACAGCCAGTCTGAGCTTCGATCCCGTCTCGACGAACTCCCTCTCGGCTTCTTCGATTTCCGCGTAGAGCTCGTCCTTCAGAAATCCCCTCGTCGGCTTGTGGGCTGCGACGCTCCTCTCTTCGACGGTCACTCTTCTCCTGAAATCTCTCGAAACCTTCAGTACAGCTGCGGTGACGATGAACCATT
>JBEVCD010000024.1:4165-8626 GCA_040514265.1 Archaeoglobaceae archaeon
TGACGATGAACCATTCCGCGAAGTCCAGAAAGCCGGGTCTGTTTGCGAGGTAGGGCTTCGCGAGCTCGTAAGCTGTGAAGAGGACGAGCAGAGATATAAGAAACGCTCTCTCGCTCCTTATCCATTCAAAGACTTCTCCCTCGAACGCTGAAGCGAGCGATGTTGCCGCGAGGATTGCGAAGAGGGCGAAAGATGGGAGGGAAAGGGAAAAGCCGAGAAGTGGCTCCAGACCCTCGAAGAGGCTGTAGGATGCGAAACCCGCCACCAGCAACGCTGCTGTAGACAGGACAGCCTGAACGGGCTTGTTCGTGAGTTGCAAAGACGAGGCCGCAACCGCCGCTGTCAGGGCTGCGAAGGGAACCCTGACGGAAACGTAGGCAGCGTAGAGCTGCGGGTATCCGTGGAAGAGCAGCGACGCGAAGAGGACATCGGCTACCACCACGAGGAGCGGTGGTAGGGCGACGAGCCTCGCAACACCGGCAGCCGAATATGCGAGCACGAGCAGAGGCAGGAGTACCGTCTGAACCTCGTCGGCGAAAACGATCCTCCTGCCGACGATGACTTCTTGGTTCGCGAGGAAGAGGTAAATCAGGAGAGCCGCGACGACCCCGCTAACGATTCTCATCCTTCATCACCCTCAGGAAGTCCATAAAAGCCTCCACGAATTCCTTCCGACCGTAGCGCTCCCCTCTGTACTTCGCTCTCTCGAAGTAGTTCAGCAAAACTTCAGCTCTGACTCCCAGCTTTTGCATAACTTCTCTCGCCGTCAGACTCTCTACGTTTTCCAGCCTGCTTTTCGCCAGTTCGTCGAGTCTTCTGATTATCTCCGCTATCGCCTCCGAGTATGGAGCTACCGTTATCGTCATCTCACCCTCCTTTCTCCTCCAACTCCCTCCAGCGTAAGCTCTCAACCTCACGACCCCGTACCTCTCGGTTCTAAACGACACCTCGTCTCCGAAAACGGTCTTACCGTTGATCTCGACGAGAGCGGGTTCGCTGAGCCTTATCCTCACCTCCTCTCCGACGTCCCAGACGTCGGGAAGTTCCGGATGCTCCTTCTCGACGAAAAACTCTATCCTGCCGATCGCCAGTTTTCGCGCATAGTAAACGAGGATCGCCGCAATGGGTAGCAGGAGGAGGTGTAAGGGAAATCCTCCGAGCTCTTTGACAGCCGGTAAGTACTTCTCGCTCCCCAGATACACGATCCTGTCGGCTCCACCTTCGAAAACGGCGACTCCGTTTTCAAGTATTTTCACGACTCCTCCGACCTCGACGAAGCCGTCAGCCGGGTTGCCGTAGACGTCGAAAACGCTCACGACGAGTTTTTCGTTTTCGAATCTGGCTTCGATGTTTACGGGTCTCTTCTGGTAAACCACGACCCTCTGCGAGTACAGAAGTTCCGGAACCTCGACTAAAAGCTCGTTCCTTCCGAGCTTCAGCGGAACCTCAACCTCGAAAAACCCGTTAGCTTCGAACTCCGAACTCCCTATCTTTACGGTGACGTTCGCCGGCGAACCGTTGAACAGCACGACCCCCTTCAACTTCTCCCCCTCCACGACCGTCTCGTTCACGGTAACCTCCACCACGCCGGCTTCGAACCCTCTCTCGACGCTCACCGGAAGGAAGTAGCCCATTCCGGGAAAGCGAATGGAAAGTGTATGCTGCCCCGCCTCGACGCTGACAGGTACTTCGAACTTGCCGTCTCTGACTTCCACCCATTCGCAATCTTCGTCGATGCACACTTCCAGCCTGCAGCGAGGACTGAAACACTTCCTTCGAGCACGAAGTTTGTAGCCACTCTCTCGCCGACGTTGACGTTTATCGAAGGTTTCGCATAGACCTCGACGACCGGGTCGCTCCACGACTCTCTGTGGTACAGCGAGCCGACGAAGTGAGCCTGAACGTGATAGACGCCCGTCACGTTCGGCGCCGTAACGTTGGCGGCGAACTTACCATCTTTAACGGGTAGAAGCGCGACGAGAAGACCGTCGCTGCTCTTGTCCCTCTTGAAGAATATTTCGACGAATCCGTCGACACCCCCTTCCGTTTTCGTCGATGACGAAGCCCTCCAGTCTGAAGTTTTCTCCGGCTACCAGCTTTGAATCCACGTGGGTTATCTCGGTCCTCGTCCCCATGCGTTCAGCCCCACTCGGCGTTGGATCGAACTCCACCCAGCCCTCCTCGAACTTCACCTCAGCCCAGAAGTGAGCGTCGCTGGCGAAGATCGTCTGGTTCCTCGGAAAGGGTTCGGCGACAAAGCCGAAAACCAAGCGAGCCGGAATGCCGATGCTCTGGGCTAGCAGGACGAAGGCTGTTGCGAAGTCCTCGGAGGTTCCCCTCTTCGTCTCGAATAGGAACTGCTTTACGTCTTCGTTCTCGGCGTAGGCGTTCACGTAGTTCTCCCTCAGGTACCTCTCTATCGCCTTCGCCTTCTCGTAATCGCCGCTCGCGTTCGCTGTTATCGACCTCGCGAGCGCTTCCAGCTCACTGTCCTCGTAGACAGTAGACCCGGCGAACTTCGTCGGTTCGACCTTTTTAGCCGTCGAGAAGCCGTAGTACGGCGTGCTGGTAGAGTTCACGCGGTAGGTTCCGCTCTCCGCGTCGTAGCACCTCTGCAAATCCTTGAGAGGTCGGATTGCTACCGTGTCCTTAGCAACCGGTAGAAAGTTGCGAAGCTCCACGATAGGTGTGATTTTGTACTTTTTCGCGATCGCCAAGCGCTCGAAATCGCAACCTCCGGCGTCGACGATCCAGCTTCCGTTGTAGCGAGAAGCCGTGAATAGGCGGAGGTAGTTCGTCGTGACGTCAACCCCTTCGACGAAGAAGATCGGAACGTTGGGTGGATTGAAAGGTTCGGAGGTAAGGTTGAGGAGTTCTTCGAGGCTGACGTTGGCGTAAAAATCTCCGGTGGTAGCTGAGCCGGAGTCGTTAACTGCACCTATGAGTCCCTCGAAACCCGTAAAGCTGAAGTCGAGTGACGAGAGGAAGCTCGTGAGCAGCGAGATTGCGATGATCAGCATGGCGAGGGCGACGAACCTCAACATCGCTGTTTGCCATTGAGGAAAAATAAATAGTTTTGCTCACGAGGGCTGTTAAGATCTCCAATTAACAGCCGCAAAAGCGGCAAAGATCAACAGAGCTTCGGCTAGCGACACTGGGAAAGCGTAGGTGGCGAAAGGAGCATTTTTAATCAGCACAGCAATTCCGCCAACCGCAGCGGGTGTTACGACGAGGATGAAGGAAAAGAACGTAGCGATAACGGCTTCAACGTTGACGACCTCGCCCGTCACGTTCCTGTAGAGCTGCGCCACAGTAAGAATTACGGCGAAACCCGTCGGAAACAGGGCGAGGACGTTGAAGATGTTACCCCTATAGGCGGCGAAGGCTAGGACTACGACGACGGAAATCGCGTACACCGCGACCCCCACCAGAATTTTTGAAATCTTCACGTCCCACTCCGTTATCGGCAGAGAAAGGATGTAGCTGTTACCTTCGAGGCTCATGAGAGTCGAGATTGTGACGGGAAGCAGAGCCTGGAGGAAGATGATGCCAGCGATTTCCGAAAGCAGTATCGAGTGCATCAGAGAGACGTAGACGGGGAGCAGGAAGATTAAGAGGAGCTGCGGGTTTCTGTAAAGCTGCTTTAGGTCCTTCGCGATCAGGGCTGCCAGTTTCCCTCCCGTCCTAATTCTCCAACTCCCCGCCCCCACGTAATGCCTTACAACGTTTTCCTTCGAGAGCTCTCTGAGAGCGAAGCCGAACGCGAGGAAGAAGACGCCGAGATAAAAGAGGTTCAGGATCGCGTGTTTGGCACTGAAGGGCTGCGAAATCCAGACCCCGTAGGAGATCGGGAAAAGGAAGTCGTAAGCTTCGAAGTTGGAGGTCAAAAAGAAGATTATGAGCTGGTTCAGAAAGTAAAATCCGTAGAAGGAAAGAAACCAAACAGAGAGAGCGAAAAGTCTGAACAGTGCGGCTTTCAAAGATTTTCCGGTTTGCAGGCTACCAATCCTTTTTGTTAGGATAATTACTATGCTCAGAGCAGCGGCGATCACCGTCACATAGCCGAGGAAAGTCGGAAAGATAGCTGCCGGGTTTCTGAAGCCTACGAGGAGGAGGAAAAATCAGAAGCCCCAGAACTGCGGGCACGTCGAAGAACCTGAAGAAGCTGTAAAACCTGACCTTCGAAACCTCTTCACGGGTAAGGAATGTGTGCAGGTAACTCAGATCGACCTGAAAGAAACCGTAAGCGTAGGCTACGCCGAAAAACGTGAAAAGGAGGAACAATGTCAGCAGGGAGGACGCGTAGCTTATCCTGTCGTTGAAGAGAGCCGGCAGTACGGTAACGAGGACCGCGATGGAGAGTAAAGTCTTCAGGATTATGGAGTTGTACCTGATCCACTTCGTCACCTTCGAAAGATCTTGTTGGATGAGTGCAGCGTTCCTGACTGCAGCTTCGACAAA
>JBEVCD010000024.1:8726-28083 GCA_040514265.1 Archaeoglobaceae archaeon
CTTCAAATCCTCCAGCCTGCCCTCGGCTATTTTCCTCCCTCTGTCGATGACTATAACTCTGTCCGCGAGTCTTTCCGCTACCTCCATCACGTGCGTGGAGAGCAGAACCCCCTTGTCCTTCCTCGCGATCACCTCCTTCAATACCTTCGCCGAGAAAGCGTCGAGCCCGTTCAGGGGCTCGAGAAGCAGGTAAGGGGGATCGTGGATGAGAGCTGCAATCACTGCGACCTTCTTTCTGTTTCCCATCGACAGCGAGATTATCGGCTTGTCCATCTGATCTCCGAGATCGAAGATGTCCACGTACTTCTCAGCTCTCTCAGCAGCCTCCTCATCGAGTCCCCTAATAGACACGAGGAAGCTGAAGAACTCCTCGGGAGTCAGGTGGTCTACCAGCTTTACCTCCTCGGGAACGTAGCCAAAGAGGTTCTTCGCCTCCTTCGTCCTGGCGTTTACGCCGTCGATCTTTATGTCTCCATCGTATTCGACTATTCCGACGATAGACCTCATGATCGAGCTCTTACCTGCGCCATTCGGTCCGAGGAGCGCTACGACTTCTCCCCTTTCGACTTCGAAGTCGACGCCTGATACGGCCAGGGTTTTCCCATACCTCACAGTTAAATTGTTAACAGATATCACGCAACTTGTTGTATGCAACATATTTATGTCTTGCGGTTGGAGACGATCCGTGGAGCTCCGGAAGGTTGCGGAGGTGCTGGTCAAAGCGAAGTATGCGATAGCGTTAACCGGCGCCGGAGTATCGACTGAGTCGGGTATACCGGACTTCCGGGGACCGAACGGTATATGGACGCGCAATCCGGAAGCCGAGAGGAGAGCTTACGAAATCTACCACGTCTTCCTCCGCGACCCGGTCGAATACTGGAAGGAAACTCTGCGGAGCCCGTTCAGGGAGGCTATAGAGAAGGCGAAGCCTAACCCCTCGCACTACGCGCTCGCGGAACTCGAAAGGATGGGGATACTGAAAGCGATAATAACTCAGAACATCGACAACCTCCACCAGAAGGCTGGGAGCAGAAACGTAATAGACTTTCACGGAAACATCTACTACCTCCGCTGCCTGAAGTGCGGCTCCCGCTACAGGCGGGAGGAGTTCGACCTCTCGCGGGTTGAAGAGGGTTTGATACCCTACTGCTACTGCGGATATCCTCTTAAGTCGGACGTCGTGTACTTCGGGGAGCCGATACCGAGGGATGTCTACGAGAAGAGCCTCGAAGAGGTCGAGCGTTGCGATCTGATGATAGTCGCCGGAACTTCTGCAGTCGTTTATCCCGCTGCCCAGCTGCCGAGGATCGCGAAGTCGAATGGAGCCGTGATAGTGGAGGTGAACGCCGAGCCCACGCCGGTAACTGAGATCGCCGACTACTCGCTGAGGGGCAGAACTGGCGAGATCTTGCCAAAGATCGTAGAGGAGGTCAGGAGGATTCGAAGTAGCTCTCAAGAATCTTCTTAATGCCCCTCCGCATGATCTCCGAAAGTGTCGAAGGCGCTACTCCGAGCAGTTTGGAGAGCTCTTCGAGCTTTATTCTTCGCGGGAAGTCGAAGTAACCTTTTTCGAGAGCGAGTTTCAGAACCTCCTCCTCGCGGAAGGTGACCTCGCTCTTACCTTCCGGCTTCCCCTTGTACAGGAGCTCGAAATCCATGCCCAAGTTTTCGAGTTTCTCCATCAGCCCCGGAAAGCTCTCATCGTCGCACATAACGCTCCAGACGACCTCTTCTCCCTCGATGTCTACTCCCGTCACGAGGCACCCGGATTCGATTATTGGCAAAGCCACGAGGCAGGTGTGCTCTTTGACGAGGAGTCTGAACTCCTTCGAACCTACAGCGCTGGCTGTGCAGTAGGAGGGCAGGTTCGAAATTATATCGCTGACCTCCTTCGCTTTGATCCTCAACAGCGCCTTCAAACCGTCGCCGAGGGTTACGCTCTCGAACTTCACAACAGCCCTGTTCGCTATGTTCTTTATGGCTTCGAGCGCACATCCTTCCGGGAGCTTCGTCTTGACCTTCAATTCGAGCACACCCGGCTTGGGGATTGCGACTTAATAAACCTGCCGAAGGTTTTAGGGGAAAAGCTTACCGTTTTTCTTACGGAGAGGGGGACCATGGTATCGGAGAGAGTTAGCTACCACGATAGTGTGAACGAGATGTACCGAAGGGTCTCCGAAGAGGGTGTAACGAACGTCGTGGATCGCTTCAAGGCGCAGGAGAAAGCCAGGTGCCCGTTCTGCAGCGTCGGCTTGAGTTGCCAGCTCTGCAGCATGGGTCCGTGCAGGATAGGTAAGGACAGACCGACGGGGGCTTGCGGAATCGATGCGGCAGCGATGGTTGTAAGGAACTTCGTCCACAAGAACATGCTCGGAACGGAAGCGTACACGTATCACTCGATAGAGGCTGCGAAGACGCTGAAAGCTACGGCTGAGGGGAAGACACCTTTCGAGATAAAAGACGTCGAGAAGCTGAGATGGTTCGCGAAGCAGCTCGGAATCGAGGGTGAAGACGTAAAAGAGCTCGCGAAAAAAGTTGCGGACTTCGTTATATCGGATCTCAGCTCGGTGGAGCGCAGCAGACTCGTCGAGATCTTCGCGCCGGAGTTAAGGAAGAAGGTGTGGGAGAATCTCGGAATATTCCCGAAGGGAGTATTTCAGGAGCTCCTGACAGTCGGAGCGTCGGCGATGACGAACGTCGATTCGAACTACGTTTCGCTGGCTAAGAAGAGCATGGCTATGAGCATAGTAACCTGCATGGCAGCGCAGCTTGCACTCGAAACGATACAGGACATACTCTTCGGCACCCCGAAACCGCACGAGAGCTTTGCCGACCTCGGCATCCTCGATCCAGACTACGTCAACATAGCCGTCGACGGGCACGAGCCGTTCGTTGGCTTCGCCCTGATAAAGCTTGCCGAGAGCGAAGAGGTTCAGGAGAGGGCGAGAGCAGCCGGGGCTAAGGGGCTGAGGATAGTGGGGTTCATAGAAACCGGGCAGGAGATACTCCAGAGGACAAACAGCGAGGTATTCGTCGGCATAGTCGGTAACTGGATGGTCCAGGAGTTCGCACTGGCAACTGGATGCGTAGACGTGTTCGCTGCCGATATGAACTGCGCGCTGCCGTCTCTACCCCACTACCAGCGTTACGGAGTGAAGATAGTGCCCGTGAGCAGGCTGGTGAGGTTCAGGGGGATCGACGAGGGTCTCGACTACGAGCCGGAGAAGGCTGAGGAGATAGCGAGGAAGCTCATAGACATGGCGATAGAGAACTTCAAGGAGAGGAAGGGGAAGCCCACCGTCAGGGTGGACAGGAGGCAGAAGATAGTGGTCGGTTTCTCCCCCGAGGCTCTGCTCGAAGTTGCGGGCATCGAGGGGCTGATAAACGCGATAAAGAGCGGAGATATAAGAGGTGTAGCAGCCCTCGTCAGCTGCACGACTCTCAAGAACGGTCCACACGACGCCAACAGCGTAACGATCGCCAGGGAGCTGATAAAGAGGAACATCCTCGTCCTGTCGATGGGCTGCGGTAATGCGGCGATGCAGGTTGCTGGACTCACATCGATGGAAGCTGTCGAGTTAGCCGGCGAAGGGTTGAAGAGGGTCTGCGAGACTCTGCACATTCCGCCCGTTCTGAGCTTCGGGACCTGCACCGACGTCGGAAGGGCTGCCTACCTTCTCAGACTGCTCGCCGACGCGCTCGGCGTGGACATACCGCAGCTACCCGTCGTAGCAACCGCTCCGGAATACATGGAGCAGAAGGCTACGATAGATGCTGTTTTCGCCGTAGCATACGGTCTGACAGTCCACGTATCGCCGGTGCCGCCCATAACCGGAAGCAAGGAGGCTGTCAGGCTGTTTACGCAGGACGTCGAGAAGCTGACGGGAGGTAAGGTGATCGTAGAGGAGGACACCGTCAAGGCTGCGGAAATCCTCGCGAACGTCGTCGAGGAGAAGAGGAGAGCCCTGGGCATTTAGTAACAATTTTTTAATATCTCCTCTTATACACCAGACATGAAGTTCGGGATGCTCGTCTCGCCACCGTTTCCGAGCCTCGAAAGGGCTATCAGAATAGCGGAGCTTGCAGAAAAAGCAGGTTTCAACTCAGCAGTGGTACCGGACCACACTCTGATGGTTCCACCGGGCTACACGCCAAGTGCGATGTTCCTGCTTTCGATCATAGCGGCGAGGACTTCCAGAATAGCGATCGGCACAGGAGTCACTGACCTCGTTCGCTACCACCCCTCGATACTCGCGCAGTTCTTCGCAACACTTGAGAACTTCGCCGGAAGCAGGGTGTTCTTGGGCTTGGGAGCTGGAGAAGCTATGAACATCCAGCCGTTCGGCATAAGGTGGGAGAAGAAGTTCAAAACCCTCAGAGAGGGGATAGAAGTCCTGAGAAGGCTCTGGAGCGGCGAGGCTTTCGACTACGATGGCGAGGTATTCAGGATGAGGAGGGCTTTTCTGCAGGTAAAGCCTAACGGCACGATTCCGATATACCTCGGCGCGAACGGCAGAAAAACTAGGGAGCTCTGCGGAGAGCTCTGCGACGGATGGATGCCGATAGCCGAAACGCCGAAAACTTACAGGGAGAACCTCGAAGACGTCAGGAGGGGAGCCGAAAAAGCCGGGAGGAGCTTGGAGGAAATAGACACCGCCCTTCAGATATACGTGGCGATCGACGAGGATCGCGAGAAAGCCATGCAGAGGGCGAGGCAGTTCGCGGGTGTCGTCGTTTCTGCTGCAGAAAAAGCCGAGCAGGCTGGATACAGCATCGAGCTCCCGCCGGACGTTTCGAAGAAGTTCTACTACGACCAGCTCCTCGTCGACGCGGAAATGCTGGCGACGTTTGTTCAGATCTCGCAGCTCGTCAGTGATGAAATGATAGAGGACTTTTTCATCGTCGGAACACCGAGCGAAGCTCTGGACAAGATCGAGGAGTTCAGAAAAGCCGGCGTAAAGCACCTCATGGTAATAAACGTCGGACCCGACCCCAAGTTCGTGCTCAGAGTCTTCGAGGAGAAGATCATCCCGAGCTACCGTTAATCGAAACAATTTTTTACATTCGAAACACTGCCAGAAAGATGTCCGAGCTGCTCGTGTACATAGACGGCGAGTTCGTCCCGGAGAGCCAGGCTAAGATCAGCGTTTTTGACCACGGCTTCCTATACGGCGACGGTGTTTTCGAGGGGATAAGAGCCTACAACGGTAAGGTTTTCAAGCTCTGGGAGCACCTCGACAGACTCTACGACTCGGCGAAAGCGATAGACCTGAAGATACCGATAACGAAGGAGGAGTTCGCGGGGATAATCCTGGAGACCCTGCGTAGGAACAAGCTTCGAGACGCCTACATAAGACCGATAGTCACCCGCGGCGTCGGCGATCTTGGGCTCGACCCGAGGAAGTGCAGCAAGCCGACGATAATAGTCATAACGAAGCCCTGGGGAAAGCTCTACGGAGATCTCTACGACAGGGGACTGAAAGCCGTTACTGTCACCGTCAGAAGGAACGCCTTCGACGCGCTTCCCCCGAACATAAAGTCTCTCAACTACCTCAACAACATCTTGGCGAAGATAGAAGCCAACGTAAAGGGCGGCGATGAAGCCATATTCCTCGACCACAACGGATACGTCTCCGAAGGTAGCGGAGACAACATATTTATCGTAAAGAAGGGTGTGGTCATGACCCCGCCGACAATAAACAACCTGAAGGGGATAACGAGAGAAGTAGTCATAGAGATCATCCACGAACTGAAACTGCCGTTCAAGGAGACGAACCTCGGAATCTACGACCTCTACACGGCTGACGAGGTGTTCGTAACCGGGACGGCTGCGGAGATAGCGCCGATAGTCGTGATCGACGGTAGGGTCATAGGCGACGGGAAGCCCGGGAAAATAACCAGGATGCTGATGGAGGAGTTCAGGAAGGTTACCGAACGAGAGGGGGTGCCGATCTACGAGTGAAAAACTCATAACCGTCGTCGTCGAGCTCGAAGACAAACCCGGTCAGCTGCTGCGCGTTCTCGAACCGATCTCGAAGCTCGGAGGAAACATCGTCGGGATAGTGCACCAGAGGGGCAGGAAGACTCCGCTGAACAGAGTGCCGGTGGAGATAACGCTTAGAATCGACGCCAGAAGGGTGGGAGAACTCGTCGAAAGGTTAGAAGAGAAAGTGATCGTGAGGAGCGTCGACGAGGTTACGATGCTCGAATCAACGTTCCTACTTCTGATAGGACACATAATCCACACGGATCTGAGCGACACGATAACAAGAGTCGACTCAAGCGACGCAGAGTGTGTGGAGATATTCGTCAGCATGCCGAGGAGGAGCGAGGCTTCTACGGCTCTGCTTACGATCGCGGCGAGGAGTAAGGAAGCTCTCTCGATTGCGGTTGCGAGACTTAAGGAGGTCTGCGCGAGGAAGGGCATAGAAGTTATCGACCCGATCGACGGGGACTTCGTATGATAAAAATTGCCATCGTCGGGTTCGGAATAGTCGGACGAAGCTTCGCAGAACTGCTTCTGAGGAAGAGGGAAACGCTGGCAAAGAGGATCGGCGAGTTCGAGGTGGTTCTGGTAGCGGACTCCAAGAGTGCGATGTACGGAGAATTCGATTTGAGGGAGGCTATCGAGATTAAAAAGAAGAGCGGCAGACTTAAGTACGATGCAAAAGCCGTAGAGCTGCTTCAAGAGCTCGACTACGACGTTCTCGTCGAATGCACTCCGACGCGCATCGATGGCGGCGAGGGCGTGGAGCACATGAGAATAGCCCTCAGCTCCGGGGCGCACGTAGTTACGTCGAACAAGTCCATCGTCGCTGCTTTTCGTGAACTTGAGGAGTTAGCCGAGAAAAAGGGCGTTAGGCTGATGTACGAAGCCACGGTCGGAGCGGCGATACCGGTGATAAGGACGATAAGAGGTTACCTCTCCACATTTACTATCACCGGTCTCGCCGGCGTTCTCAACGGGACGTGCAACTACATACTCACGAGGATGGAGGACGAGGGGCTCAGCTACGAGCATGTGCTTAGGGAGGCGATCGAGCTCGGAATAGCTGAGGCTGACCCGAGCTACGACGTCGAGGGTATCGATGCCGCCATAAAGCTCGTGATTCTCGCGAACACGATAGGCATCGACGCTCGCTTCGAGGACGTCGAGAGGAGGGGAATAAGCTTCCTGACACCGGAAGCGTTCAAGGCAGCCTCTGAAAAGGGCTACACGATAAGGCTCGTTGCGGAAGCCGGAGATTCTCTCTCGGTCAGACCCAGACTCGTCAGGAAGGGACACCCCCTGGCAACGAGGGGGACGATGAACGTGATAGTTCTCCACACCGAGGAGGCTGGGAGTATCTCGCTCGCCGGAAGGGGGGCGGGCGGAGTGGAGACAGCGTCGGCTATGCTGTCGGACCTTGTGGCGATATATGATAGCTCTCGTTAAGTTCCTGATTGTCCTCTGCTTCCTGCTCTACGCGTGCGTCCTCGACATCAGGGAGAGGATAGTCCCGAACAGGGTTTGGAAGTACATGCTCCTCGCGTCGCTCCCGTTTACGGCTCTGGAACTTACATCGGCGGACATCAGCGTGCTCGCACTTTCCGTCGTAACTTCAGCGCTGACTGCTGTCTTAGCCTACGCGATATACCTGATAGGAGCCTACGGCGGAGCGGATGCGAAGGCTATCATGTGCCTCGCCGCAATATTTCCCGTTTATCCCTCCTTCTGGATATTCCCCCTACTGGGCTACGGTTTCAGCTTCGCGTTCGCGACGCTTGCAAATGCAGTCGTAGCCGCTCCCGTGCTGATGATGTTGATGTTTGTCAGAAACGTCGCAAAAGAGGGGTTCGCGAACTTCCGCCGCTACCCGCTTTACTACTTCGTTGGCTACCGCGTGAGAGTCACGGAGATTCCGAAATTCCACAACCTCCTCGAAGTCGTGGAGAACGGAAAGCTGAAGAGGTTGCGCAGGGGCTTGGAGCCAACGGAGGAGCACATCGGGGATTTGAAAAGAGCCGGTATCGAGATGGTGTGGGTAACGCCGGCGCTGCCTTTCGTGGTCTTCATAACAGCCGGTTACGTCGCGGCGTTCTTCGTCGGCGATCTGATATTTTACGCGATGCTCCTCGTGCGAAGCTCTTAAATTGTCCGCTCTCGAATTTCCACATGCTCCGAACCCTACTGCTGATCACGTCGCTTGTTCTCATAGCTGCAAACGCGTGCGCTCTCGAAGGGAACAGCGTTACAGTAAAAGCCGTGGCGGTTACAAGCGGTGAAACTCCCAGAGGAGTGACGATAGACATAACAGTTACAGTCACAAACGGAAGCGGGAAGGTGTTCGTCTCCACCGGACCCTACACGGAGATAGACATGCAGGGCAGCGCTAGGTTGGCAGCCATCACAGCCTGCGACCTCCTCGGGATGGACTTCCTGAAATACGATTTCTTCTACGAAATTCAAGCCGACGCACCGATAGTCGGCGGACCCTCAGCCGGAGCTGTAATGACGGTCGCAACCATAGCTGCGCTCAAAAACCTGCCGATTCGCGACGACGTGTTCATGACCGGAATGATCTACCCGGACGGATTCATAGGTCCCGTAGGCGGGCTGAAGTACAAGCTCGAAGCCGCAGCTGAGAGCGGGGGCAGGGTGTTTCTGATACCTAAAGGGCAGCGGATAACTTACGTCGAGGAGAGGGTCGTCGAGAGGGTGGGGATAGTAAGCATAGTCAGAACGAAGTATACGAAGCTCGACCTCGTCGAATATGGGAGGCAGCTCGGCGTCGAGGTTTACGAGGTCGAGACGATAAACGACGCGCTGAAGTTTTACACTGGCTACGAGATAGCACAGGCTGAGATAAGCTTCAATCCGGTCGAATACTCCCAGCTGCTGAAGCTGCTGGCGGAGGAAATGAGGAAGCTCGTGGATCGAAACGCTGAGGCTGAGAGCTTCTTCGAGAGGGGAGCCTATTACACGGCGACGAGCAAGTACTTCCAAGCTTTAATCCAGAAGTACTACGGGGAATACAAGAGGAAGATCACGAACGCTCAGCAGTTCGACAACGAGGTCAGGTCGATAGAGAGCGAGATCGAAAATCTCAAGGAGGCGCTTGCCACGAAGAGGGTAGGAGTAAACACCATGCAGATAATCGCCGCAGCCGAGGAGAGGTTGGGCGAGGCTGAACTTCAGCTCGAAAAAGCCAAGACTTCGAACGACGCCGACGAGGTTCTTTTTAGCTTGGCTTACGCGAGGGCGAGGGTCGAGAGCGCAAAGGTCTGGCTAACGCTCCTCGACAAGTTCGGCGAGGACTACGAGGTTAGCTACGAGGAGCTGAAGAGGAGGGCTGAGTTCTACGTAACGCAAGCTTCCTCGCTCCTCATTTACGCCACCTCGCTCGGAGGAAACCAGCTGCTGCTTTCTTGGGCTGAGGAGTCGCTGATAGTAGCCAGAAACCTCTACAGCGACGGCATGTATGCCGGGGCGGCTTTTTCGGCGATAGACTCGATGGTCGACTCCGCACTTGCCATAGAGGTCACCTACAGCGACTTGGAGTCGAAGATCGAGGCTGCCAGGAGCAAAGCAGCCGCAGCGATAGGTGAAGCGGAAAAAAGCCTGACGCCGATTCTGCCGGCTGCCTACTTCGAATACGCGGAGAACCTCGAAAACCCCTACTTCAAACTTCTCTACTACAAGCTGAGCGAGAGGCTCGCAAAGCTTCTGAGCGTTATGTCCAAGTCCCACGGTAAGGCTAAACTCGTTCAGGCCAAGTTCACGCCGAAGCAGGAGAGCAGGGTGAAGGAAATCGTTAGGGAGGTGAGGGAAATCCCGGGATTTGAGGTAGCTACTGCCGTTCTAGCTCTAGCAGCACTTCATCTCCTTCGGAGACGTTCCTGAGCTCTCCGAGTCCCTCGATTATTTTTCCTATCACGTTCACAGCGCTCGCGGGGCGTATGACGTCGTCACTTATCGGGGTCTTTCCGAAGAACAGACATATCGCCCTCCCCGGGATCCAGTAGGCTACGTCGCCTACCTCGACCACCTCCTTAGAGTTCTCCTCCACACCGACCTCCACGTCCGTTTCGAAGTAAACCTCGTCACCCCAACGGTGGGCGTAGCTCCTGATGGGCAGAGCTTTCACTATCGCCTCAACTGTTTTCGGTGCCCATTCGCTGCGAAGTTCAGCCAGAACTTCGACGCTTCCTATCCTGAACCTCACAACTGTTCTCTCACCCATCTTACCACCCTCTCAACCCTCTCGACCGCTGTGCCGAGATAGTTTTCGGGTTTGAGAAGTTCCCTCAGCTCCTCGACGCTTATCAGCCTCGTTATCGCCTCCTCTTTGGCAGCTTCCTCCAGCAGCGACGTGCCGTTCGCGTAAGCCCTCATCGCCACCCGTCTCACGATCTCGTGGGCTTCCTGCCTGTCCATCCCGCGCCTCGTCAGCTCGATCATCACGGCTTCACTCAAATTCAGCCCCCTTTGAGCTTCGAGGTTCTGCCTTATCCTCTCGAAATCGAGCCTGATCCTCTCGACGACGCCTATGGCTTTCGTGAGTATGTGATCGGCGAGGACGCTCGCTTCAACGAGCGTTATACGCTCGGCGGAGGAGTTCGTTAGGTCCCTCTCCTCCCAGAGTATCGCCGACTGGTGCTGCGGCTCCACGAAGCCTCTAACGACCCTCGCAAGCCCGCAGATGTTCTCGCTGTCTATCGGATTCCGCTTGTGCGGCATCGTCGAACTTCCAACCTGCTTCTCTCCGAAGTGCTCGAAGAGTTCTCCGACCTCAGCTCTCTGCAGAATTCTGAAGTTCGTAGCCATCTTCTCCAGCGAGGTCGCGAGGTTTGCGAGGAACTCTACGTACTCGCAGTAAGCGTCCCTCGGAACTATCTGACTGGAAATGAGCGCTGGCTTCAGGTTGAGAAGCCGCATGACCTCTTCCTCTATCTCGAAACCGTCCTTGCCGAACGCAGCTTGCGTTCCCACGGCTCCGCTCATCTTACCTACGAGTAGTCTCTCTCTCAGCTGCCTAAGGCGCTGGAGGTGCCTTGTAAATTCGTAAGCCCATAACGCAAACCGGAAACCGTAGGTCGTCGGCAGAGCTGCCTGTCCGTGTGTTCTCCCGAGACAAACGACGTCCTTGAACTCCTCGGCTCTTTCGCAGAGCAGCGATATCAGTCTCTTCAGCTTCGACTCGATGACGTGCAGAGAGTCTCTGAGCTGAGTAGCTGTAGCCGTGTCCGTTATGTCGTTGGAGGTCGCGCCGAAGTGTATCCACCTGCATCCCGTTACTTCGCTGATCGCTTTGACGAGGGACATCACGTCGTGCTTTATCTCGACCTCTATCTCCTTCACCCTCTCGACTCTGACGTTCCTCGCTTTTCTGCGAACCTCCTCGACCTCCTCCAGGCTCAAGTAACCCTTCTTCGCGAGGGCTTTCAGAAGAGCGATTTCGACCCAGATCATCCGGCGTATCTTGCTCTCCTCGCTCCAGATCAGTTTCATCTCCTTCGTTCCGTAGCGGTAGTCTATCGGGTGGACTATCATTTCCTCCTCCACCTCATGAGGTAGTTTACGGCGTTTATCACGGCGTCGACGCTCGCCATCACTATGTCCTGTGAAGCGCCGCGGGAAGTGAAGCTGTGCCCCTCTTCGTCCTCAACCGTCACGTAAACCTCCGCTATCGCATCGCTTCCGCCGGTTATGGCGTCCATCCTGAACTCCGTTATCTTTATGCTCTTTCCGACGAGGGATTCGACAGCCTTAAGCGAAGCATCGACAGGTCCCACGCCTATCGCCGAGGTTACCTTCCTCTCTCCGTTGACTATTGCGTTTATAACAGCCGTAGGCGTGATCTTGTTCCCGGTTATGACCGTGACCTCGTCGACCTTTATCGCCTTCTCCTCATCCCTAACTTCGCCCAGCACAACTTCGGCGATCGTGAACACGTCTCTGTCCGTGAGCTTCTTGCCCTTGTCCCCCAACTCCTTGACCTTCTCGAATATCCTGTTGAGCGCCTCGTCGTCGAGTATGTAGCCCGCATCTTCGAGCAGCTTCTTTATCTGGTACCTCCCCGCGTGCTTCCCTATAACTATCCTCCTCTTGTGACCGACCATCTCCGGAGTGATAACTCCGGGTTCGAACGTCGAAGCTTCCTTCAGCACGCCGTGGGCGTGTATTCCGCTCTCGTGGCTGAACGCGTTCTCGCCGACTATCGGAGTGTTCGGTGGCATCTTCACGCCCGTCAACCTTTCCACGAGTCTCGAGGTCTCCACGAGGTACTGCGTCCTTATGTTCGTCTTTACACCTTCGAGCGCGTGCAGAATCATTACGACCTGCGCGAGGTCGGCGTTTCCGGCTCTCTCGCCTATTCCGTTAACTGTAACCTGCACCTCGTCGGCTCCGGCTAACACGGCGGCGTAAGTGTTCGCCGTCGCCAGCCCGAAGTCGTTGTGGCAGTGGACGTCTATCGGAACCTTTAGATGTTCCCTCAACTGCTTTATCAGCTCGTAGAACTTGAACGGCGTCGCTATTCCGACGGTGTCGGGGACGTTGATTACGTCGACCTTAGCCTCCTCAACCGCCTTGTATATCCTCTTCAGATAATCCACCTCGGTGCGGGTCGCGTCCATGGCGGAGAACATGCACTTCACGCCGTGCGACTTGACGTAGTCGACGCAGTCAACGGCTATCCTGATTATCTCCTCTCTATCCTTCATTATCGTGTGCTCCACCTGAATCCTCGACGTCGGAACGAATATGTGCACCATGTCGACGTCCGCTTTCAGCGCGACGTCTATGTCGCTCTTGACGACCCTTGCAAGCCCGCAGATTTCCGCGTTGAGTCCGAGGTTCGCGATCTCCTTGACGGCTTCGAACTCACCCTTCGAAGCCGACGGAAATCCCGCTTCGATTACATCCACGCCGAGCTTGTCCAACTGGTGAGCGATCTGGATCTTGTAGCTGACGGGTAGCGAAACTCCGGGCATCTGCTCGCCGTCGCGGAGAGTCGTGTCGAACACCCTTACTGTCCTCATCGTGTTGCGTTCAATGCGAGTGCTAAATCGTTTGCGGTCGCCGAAGCTGCGTTCTTGAAGTGATGCCCCCGGTTTTGAGGGCTGTTAGAGCCGACAGAGAGCGGACCCGCCGGGATTCGAACCCGGGATCTACGGCTTAGAAGGCCGTCGCTCTATCCAGGCTGAGCCACGGGTCCTCGGAAGTTTTTGGGTCGGTAGCTTTAAGAGCTTTGCGGCAAGCGTAACCGGTTGCTTGTTTATACTCGAAAATCATTTAGAGTGGGTTGAATTCTTGGGCGTGTCTTGTCGTGACTTTCCAGCTGGCGAAAACGTTTAAAAGCGCCGTGGAGTTAGCAAAGAATCGAGCCGATGAGAGGAGGTGATGAGGATGTACGTGAGATTTGAGGTGCCGGAGGACGTTCAGAACGAGGCGCTCGCATTGCTTGAGAAGGCTAGGGAGACAGGGAAGATAAAGAAGGGGACGAACGAAACGACGAAAGCCGTCGAGAGGGGACTCGCCAAGCTCGTCTACATAGCGATGGACGTCGATCCGCCGGAGATCGTAGCCCACCTTCCGCTGCTCTGCGAGGAGAAGAACATTCCGTACGTTTACGTCAGGAGCAAAGCCGACCTCGGAAGAGCTGCCGGGATAGAGGTCAACTGCGCTTCGGCGGCGATAATAGACGAGGGGGAAGCGAAAAAGGAGCTCGCAAACCTAATTAACAAGATAAAGGGTCTGAGAAAGTAATTAATCTTTCAACAGGTCCTCGTAAGCCCTTACGTTCCTGTCGAAGAGGGAGTAGTTCAGCTCCCTGAATTCTCTTATTCTTTCCAAGTCTATCTCAACCACGAGGGCTTCCTCCGCTTCCTCACTGCTAGCCTTCGCCAGAATGCCGTCGAACGTCGCTATCAGACTCCTTCCCGCCGCCCGTTGACCCGTGAAAGTGTATCCAAATCCTCCGGCTTTTACGACTGCGTAACCGTTGTCGAACGACCTCGTGAAGTAAAGGCAGTAACGGTATCTCCCTCCGGGGAGTTGCGAGTATTTGAAGCTCACAACCGGATTGAACGCAAGTTCCGCACCCTTTATCCCTGCAACCCTGCATAGCTCGGGGTAGAGTATATCCGCGCAAACCAGAACTGCTATCTTCGCCCCCCTGACTTCGAATACGCTCAGCCTATCACCCGGAACTATTCCGAATTCCCTCTCCGTCCTCGTCGGGTGTATCTTGTCCTGGTAGCCGACCACTTCACCCCCATCGAAAATGAAAGCTCTGTTCCTCAATCCAGCATCGCCTACGACGGCGTTTCCTATGGTAACGACGTCGTACTCCCTACTGATCCTTCTGAGAAAATCGACAGTTCTTTCGAGCTCGCTCAGTTCGAAGCTACCGTAGCTGAAGTACTCCGGAAAGAGCAGGAATTCCGCACCCCTTTCGATTGCGCTGAGCGCAACCCTCTCGGCACTGCTGTAGTCACCTATTCTGCACTGCACTGCGGCTACCCTCAACCCACCTCACCCCGCAGCAGTCGATACGAGCTTTAAAAGGTTCCCCAAACTCTTTAAGAGCTTCAAACCCCTTGTAGGCAAAGACTGCTTTGCCGAGCATGATCATGGAGGCAGCTCCGCCACCACTCTGCACAGCTTCAACGACGTCGGCAACTTCTTCAAGCAGCCCAGTAGCTTTCGCAAAGTTTAGAGAGCAGCGGAACAGGTTTTCCAGAGTAGGCAGTTTCAGAAACTCCTTCGTCCACCTTCTACCTTCCTCCCTCACATCCCTAGCCCTCTCTCTCAGAAACTCACGCGTCGGAAGCTCGCCGAGAATAAGGAAGTCCAGTTCTGCTGCGAAGTGGAAGCGTTCGAAGATCAGCCTCGACGGACAGGCTGCATTCTTTCTGACCACCACACCGCCGAACGTTTGCGTGGCAACATCGCCCAAGCCTGTGAGGTTCGCAACTTCCGCTTCGTGAGCCAAGTCGGCAGCTTCGATGAGCGAAATTTCGGCGAGTGCCGCAGCTGCAAGGGCTGAGGCTCCGCTCATTCCAAAGCCGCATCCAAAGGGTAACTGAGCGTCTATCTTCACCCCGCTCAGCCCGAGTCTTTCGACGACGTGCTCCACGGTCGGAAAGCTCACCTGCTTCCCGTTTACCCACACACCGTCGGCTCTCTCCGCAAGAACTCCGATGTCTATTGTAAACCCAACACCAACGCTCCCGCTATCTGCCGCTTTCTCCCCGATTTGCGGTGAAAATATGCAGGTTATGCTGGAGGGGACGAATATCATAGGCAGTCTTCCACGAATCTGTCGACTATCTTCTCCGCAACCTCTGACTTCAGTCCCTCAGCCCACTCGACGCTCTTGGGAGTTACCATGACCACCCTCGTGTCTTCAGTCCCCATACCCCTAACCATCACATCGTTTGCGACGACCATGTCGAGGTTGTCCGTGCGCATCTTCTCCCTCGCGAGCTCTATCAGCACGTCATCTTCGACACCCGTTTCAGCCTTGAAACCTATTATCTTCCCGTCGAAGACCTTTCTGACCTCTCTGATTATCTTCGGAGCTGCTCTCAGGCTTATCGTGTACTCCTCAGCCGTTTTGATCTTCGTTTTTTCCGGCTCGACTAGGAAGTCCGAAGCCGCCGCGGCTGCGACGAAGACATCGCAGTTCCTAATTTCTGAAAGAGCAGCCCTCAGCATGTCGTTTACAGACCAGACCTTCACCTCTCTGAACTCCGGAAGCTGCAAGCCCGTAGGCTTAGAGGTGATAAGCACGACCCTCGCTCCCCTCCTCCAGAACTCCAGCGCGAGCTCTCTGCCCATCAGCCCGCTACTCCTGTTGCTTATGAACCTTATCGGGTCAAGCTGCTCGAAAGTCGGTCCGGAGGTTACGACTACCTTTTTACCCTCGAACTCCTTCTTCTCGTAAAGCTTCCGCTCGACGTGCAGACATATCGTCTCAATATCGGCGAACTTCGCCTTCCCCTCTTCGAAGCGCGGCTGAACGAACTCCACGCCGAGTTTCGTGAGCTTCTCGATGTTGTCGAGGACTGCCCTGTTCAGGATCATGGCTTCGTGCATAGCTGGAGCGATAATTACCGGCTTGCCAGCACCTAGCGCGGTGCTGGCGAACGTCGTTACCGGCGTGTCGTCGATGCCGTTCGCGATTTTCGAGATTGTATTAGCTGTAGCCGGCGCTATCAGCAGCAAGTCGGCTCTACCGTCGATTCCGCAGAACTCCACGTGCTCTATCGCCCCCGTGATTTCCGTGATAACCCTGTTGCCCGTTGCGAATTCGAGGGCGTAGGGATGTATTATCTTCTGCGCAGCTTCGCTCATGACCGCTACGACTTCAGCCCCCCTTCTTGCAAGCTCCCTCGCGAGCTTTACACATTCAACGGCTGCAATGCTCCCGGTTACCGCAAGCACTACGAGCTTACCCTCAAGCTTTCTGCTCCTTCTCCCCCTTATTCTCTCCAAGTGCACGTTCGACACCCCTCAGAAACACGTCGAGTCTTCCTCCCTCAAGAGCTCTACGATACCTCGGCATCCCGAGCACAGTTTTTGCCGCCTCGAACACCTTCTTCGCCTCCTCCGGCAGTTGGAAAGGACTTATAACAATTTCCTCCTCCTCGACTACCTCCTCAACCTCTTCGCTGAGGAGCTTGAGAGGCTCCCTAATCCTCTCCTTCCTTATTATTCTCTCTACGGCACTCTCCCAAGCCGTCCGCCAGGGTTCGTCGGTTACCTTCTCCTTCGTGAAGTAGTTCGTCCTCTCGACCGCTATCAGGTCGTAAGGACAGGCGTTCTCGCACGCTCCGCAGTACACGCAAAACTTCTCGTTAAAGCGAACCCTCCCCTCCTCTTTCGAAACGTACCACACTCGGTTGTGTTTGCAGACCTTTATGCACGCCGAGCAGCCCACGGGGTCGCAGCGGAAGAACCTCGCCTCGTGGGTGTAGAGTCTACCCTCTATCGGCTTTATCGTTCTGGCAGCGTCGTAGGGGCACACCTCCTCGCAGTATCCGCAGTGCGAGCAGGTTTCGAGGTCTATGCTTATCTCAGCTATTTTTTCCGGCATTTCGACGTCTATCAGCTTTCCCTCTACCTTTATTGCGTTCTCGGGGCAGACTTTTTCGCACAGCTTGCAGTAGTCGCAGCTGCTCTCGTCGATGAGTATATCGGAGTAAGGCATCACGTCGACCGGTGTCGGCTCCTTCTCAACCATCTTAAACACTTCGCAGAACTCCGCGCATATTCCGCAGAGGTTGCACTTTTCTCTGTCTATCGTTACCTTCCCCTCGACACCCTCGTTCCTGATTTCGAAGTCTCTTCGAGTTACGAAGACTTTCCTCTTTATCGCGTTCGTCGGGCACACTTTATAGCAGAGTGTGCACTCTCGGCAGTTCTCGTATTTGTAGGTGTACTTGACAGGAGACAGAGGAAGTTCGGATTTTTCGACCTTTTTTCCGTTTATTCTGAACTCGTAAGCGTTGTACGGGCAGAAGGAGTAACATATTCCGCAGTAAGCGCACTTGAGGTGATCGATTATCACCGGCGGCATGTCCAAGCCGAGGGCTATGTCGTGGACGGGTCCCAGCTCTATCGCGTTTACGGGACAGGCGTAAACGCATATTCCGCATCCGTTGCAGATTTTGTAGTCGTAGATAAGCTCTCTAAGCTCTCCTTCGGCTTCCTGATAATACTTGAAACGACCGTCGATGAGTTCGAGGTCTCTGCGAACTTCCATAACCTCTTAAGGTCTCACCCTCTCAAAACCTTTTCCTTCCAGCGGCTTCGTTGCGTCGATGCCCCACTTCGCCCCCACAACGTTAGCTGATGGGTCGAGGCTGCTGACACGCGCGCCGCTGACGATCACGAGATCCTTGTCGGGCTGGAAGCGCGTCGCTATCGCGTACTCAACTTCTTCGCAGTCGAAGATGTCTATGTCGTCGTCCACAACGATGACGCACTTCATGCTCGGGTTCGCCGCCAAGGCGGCGAGTATAGCGTTTTTCGCATCACCCTCGTTGACCTTCTCTATCTGTACGACGCAGTGGAAGTAGTGAGAGCTCCCGGGCGTCATGGCTACGTTCTTAACCCTGCAGACGTTCGAGACGAATTTGTATATTACCGGCTCGTAAGGCACACCCATGAGCATCTGGTGCTCCCTCCCGCCGGGGGTTATGGAGTAATAAACGTAGTCTTCCCTCGCGAGGACCTCGTCGACCTCAAGAACGGGCTCGTCCCTCACCCTGTCGTAGGTTCCGGTTATGTCGACGAAGGGTCCCTCCTTGACTTTTTCGGCAGTTATTCTTCCGAATATCACGATTTCCGCCGGGGGAACGGGTATTCCCCTCTTTTCGTAGAGCTTGAGTCCTCCGAGGAGCTTAGCTGCGTATTCGAACTCCTTCCCCTCCTCTACTCTCGTCGCGGCTGCCAGAAGTACGAGAGGGTGCACACCGATTGCGACTGCAACCTTCAACTCCTCCCCCCTCTCTACTGCATCCCTCCACAGCAGATACGTATGCCTTGGCGGTACCAAGCGCACAGCGAGGCTTTTTTCGTCGATCAGCATCATTCTGTGTATGCTGGCGTTAAGGAATTCCCCCTTAGCCACAACGACTCCAGCGGTGATGTATCTGCCTCCGTCCTGCGGATAGTACTTGAGTATGGGAATATCGAGTAGCTCGATTCTCCTCATGCCCATTTCGTCGAAGTCCCCGAAAGTTATCTCCGCATTCCTTCTATCGACCTCGCAGAGGTGCCTCGCTATGCTTTTAGCATCACACCCGAGAAATTTCGCCAGCGTCTCTCTGCTACTCACGAAGTTCTTCGCGACCTTTTTTCCATCCACGTTTAGGATCACGGGCTCTTCCAGGCAGTTCACGGACTTCAGAAACTTCAAAACCTCGTCGTGTTTCAGCTCCTCCTCGAAAACCCTCGGTTTAACGATTTCGATCGCCGATCGGAGGTCCATAGCGCAAAGACAGGCATCAACTTTATAAGCTCTCTCCGAGAGTCACTTTGAGCGGGGGTTGCCGAGCGGTCAAAGGCGCCGGATTTAGGGTCCGGTCCCGAAGGGGTTCGAGGGTTCGAATCCCTCCCCCCGCATTTTGAGGTTGAAGGGAGTAGCCCCTCACTCGTCGCCCTCTTCACATGCGAAACCCACCATTCCGGAATTCTGCCGTTTTCCATTTTTCCAGACGATGGGCTCAGGCTCTTAACGTAGCCTCGTAACTTTCAGTGGGAAGCGGGACAACTGTTATATTTCCCGGAATCAGAAATCCTTCATGCGTATTGCTGTCCTTTCACGCTGGAACGCTACTTGCGGCGTTGCGATGCACGCAGAAC
>JBEVCD010000025.1:0-16378 GCA_040514265.1 Archaeoglobaceae archaeon
TATCAATTCGACTATAAAAGGAGAGGTTTTACTTGATGGAGAAGTAGATGTTGGTTTTATTTGAGGATGTTGATATAAAAGAAGGTGCAGTGTTCGAAAAAGAAAACAGAAAGTTTAGGGCGAAAAATGTATCTTTTAAGACAGTAACTATAGAAGGAGATTGTTAACCAAGCAGAAGTGGGAGAAGTATCCCTTGATGACGTTCTTATATCTGGTGATCTCGGATTCAAACATGTTTTTTCGCTCAATAAAGTATTTATAAGAGGGAAATGCAATCTTGAGCATGTAGAGGAAATAAGAAAGAGTGTTACTTACCGTGACTCAGACGCGCATATTCTTACACTTGGAGACCCCAAAGATAAAAAACAAAAACTCTTATTGATAGAATTGGAGATCTTCAGTCGGAAGAAAATATATATAGAAATGCAAAGGCGTCTTACGAAAAACTTGGCTGGAAAGAGATAGCTGATGAGTACTTCTATCGTGAAATGAGAGTAAGAAGGAGGCAGAAAGATCTCGTTAGAAAAAACTTTTGAATGGCTTGTAGCGGATCTCACCTGCAGGTACGGGGTGGATTACTTAAGGCCAATACTACTGTAGATTATTGTCGTATTTTGTGTATCCACTTATCTACTACTTCGGTAAGGGTGTTGAAAATGCTAAATCCTTCTTGGACTATCTACATTTCAGCACTGCTACAGCAACAACATTAGGATACGGAGATTTAAAACCTGCCCTTACTACAATCACTATACCTGGCACAGCAATTCAAATACTCTTCAGAATACTTGCAGCTGTAGAAGCAATATTTGGAAGCTTTATGTGGGCAACATTTTTAGTTGTATTCTCAAGAAAGTTTATGAGATTATAAAAATTAGCTAAGGAAGGGGGTTGCTACTTCGCCATCGATTTCGACCCTTTCAATGCCTTGATCTCTTTCCAACTCCTTGATTTATTTTTGTGAGATTATGTATACTAAACCGAAATCGAGGTTAAAAAATCTAGATAGGTGTTTCGAACCCCCACTTTTCGAGAGCCCTTGCGAGCTCCGCGTGACTCTTTGCGTATTCCTCGAGCGGAATTCCGAGCTTTATCGCTTCGAGCGCTTGTCTGACAGCTCTAGCTCCAGACTTCGGACCATCCGGGTGCCCCATGACTCCGCCCCCTATCTGCAGCACTATATCCTCCCCGAGCGCGTCGATCACTCCTCCGACGTTTCCCGGGTGGAGCCCTCCGGAGGAGACCGGCATGACAGCCTTTATGTGGTGGAAACTCTGGCTCAAGTGCACCTCGCTCTGCGGCTCGAACTTCTCCTCCCTTAGCACCCTCGCGAGCTGGACGACATCGAACTTCTTGCCTTCGAGCTTTCCGTAGCCCGCAGTGCCGATGTGAAGCTGGTCCACTCCGATTATTCGCAGAAGCTTGGCGAGAACGAACATCGAAATTCCGTGCTCGGGGTTTCGGGTAAAGGCTGCGTGCATAGCCCTGTGGGCGTGTATGGCTAAGTCGAGCTCCTCTGCAATGTCCCTGATGTATGTGAGCGAGCTCCACCCCACTATGACAACATCTACCATTATGTAGGGGTTCCCGAGCTCGGCTACGAGTCTGGCTCTTTTCTCCATCTCCCTGACATCCGCCGTCACGTTGGCGAACCACGCCTTCCTTTCTCCGGTCTCACTTTCGACCTTCTCTATAACCTTCATTATCCTCTCCGCTCTTTCCTCGAACCTGCAGAAGCTCTGACTCGTCAGATTTTCGTCGTCCTTTACGTAGTCCAGCCCACCGCTCAGAAGCTCGTATGCGAGTTTTTCTACCTCTTCTGCGGAGTATCCGACCTTCGGCTTCGCAACGGTTCCCACGATCGGTCTGTCGTAGACTTCGAATATCTTCCTGACGTCTCTTCCCTTCAGCGGTCCCTTGAACCCCTTCAGAAACCTCTCCGGCAGGTAGACGTCTTCCAGCCTCAGCGCAGCCACACGGCGCATGCCGAAGATGTTGCCAGCGATTCCAGCCAGCAAACCGGGAATGTTCGCCTCCTCGAAGAGCTCCACCGGATATGCTATCTTTACGATGTTGCCCCTGATTTCGAACACCTTGGCTGACAGCGATCGAACTCTCTCGACGTCGTACCAAGGATACAGCGTTGTCCAAGTTCCCGTGCTGCTCTCGGCAGCCACTCCGGCTGCTGCATCTTCCAAGCTGAAACCCTCCGCCGGCTTAATTCTAAAAACGGCAACGATGTCGTTTCGCCAGTCCGGTTCGTAGTTCAGGTCGATGTACTCCCGATACGCCTCCATGCTCACAATCGCTGCAACTTTAAAATAACTTTGCCGCCACTTTCTTCGTGCTCTCGCTGCTGATGTGCGGCGGGGAGGGGAGCAGACTTAAAGCCGGTGAGAAACCCCTCTTCGTCGTCTGCGGGAAGAGGCTCGTCGACCACTCCCTCGAAGAGCTTGCGGACTTTGAAGTTGTCGCCGTGACGTCGCCTAAGTGTCCGAAAACGGAGAAGTATCTGCGAAGCCTCGGCGTAGAGGTTTACAGAGCCCGTGGTTCGGGTTTCGTGGAGGACTACGTCGAAGCCTGCCGGAGTCTTCAGATTCGTGAGCCTGTGCTGATAGTCTCGGCTGATCTGGTGTACATAAGGAGGGGGCTGCTAAAGGAGGTCGCGAGCTTCTACGCTTCAACTCGCAAACCAGCTCTCTGCGTTTTGGCTGGCGGAAAGCCCGTCGGTATAAACGTCGTTCACGCCGCCATGCTCGACTCGGCGCAGGAGGAGGACATATTTATAATCTCCGAGCGAGACGTCGTAAACGTAAACACCTTGGATGATGCGAGGAGAGCTGAAGCCCTATGGATGTCTACGAGGAGCGCCGGAGACGGCTCATGGAGAGGCTGAGGCAGGAGCTGAACCTCAGCGAGAAGGTTTACAGAGCTATGCTCAGGGTTCCGCGCCACCTCTTCGTCCCCCTGCGCTACCGCGAGGAAGCATACATCGACACGCCGCTCCCCATAGGCTACGGACAGACGGTCAGCGCGCCGCACATGGTAGCGATAATGTGCGAACTCCTCGACCTGAAGGAGGGCGAGAAGGTTCTCGAAGTGGGAACCGGCTGCGGATACCACGCAGCCGTCGTGGCTGAGATAGTCGGGAAGAACGGGAAAGTCGTGTCGATAGAGCGCATACCGGAACTTGCGGAAATGGCGAAGACGAACCTCAAAGCCTTGGGCTACGACAACGTCATCGTCGTAGTCGGCGATGGGAGCAAGGGATACGAACCCGAAGCGCCTTACGACAAGATATACGTTACGGCAGCCGCTCCAGATATTCCGAAACCGCTGGTGGAGCAGCTCAAGCCGGGAGGGAAGATGGTCATACCCGTGGGCGATGCTGTGCAGTATCTCTACGTCGTGGAGAAGGGCGAGGACGGAAGGGTGAGGAAGTGGAACTGGGGAAGCGTCCGCTTCGTTCCACTCGTCGGCGAGTATGGCTTTAAGGAGTATTAGGTCTGCCATCTCCTTTTTGACAACGATACCAGCCGGCGGCGACCTTGAAAGCTTCGCGAAAAACCTCTGGCTGATGCCGTATGTCGGACTCCTTTTGGGCGCTCTGATCTCGCTACCGCTCTTTATCGATCCAGTACTCTGCGTAATCGCCTACGTCGCGCTCGAAGGCATAAACCACATCGACGGACTCGCGGACTTCGGCGACAGCTGCTTCGCTCCCCGCGAGAGGAAGAGGGAGGCGCTAAAGGACACCAGAATCGGAGCAGGAGGTGTTGCATTCGTCGCTGTCTACTTCGCCATTCTTACACACTCATTCGAGCACGTGAAAGTTCTTGACATCGTCTTCGCGCAGTTTGCGGCGAAGTTCTCGATGCTGCTCATGCTGACGTTCGCGAAACCAGCCTGGCAGGGAATAGCTTCGGAACTCATGAAACACGCTAGGAAGAGGGACGTTTTAGCAGGGATTATTCCGGTAGCTGTTGCCCTGAATTATGCTCCTTTTCTGGTAATCTCCGCCTTAGTCGCCTTCGTCATGGTAAGGTACGGGAAGAAGAACTTCGACGGAGTAAGCGGAGACCTCGCCGGCGCTGCGAACTGTATCACCTTCGCATCGTGTCTCCTCGCAGCTTCGCTATGAAGAAGCCCGCAGTTCTGTGTCTGTGCGGAAAGCTCCTCACAACCTTATCCCAGTCCTCGAACTTGAACCCCCTGAACTCCCTTATCCCCCTCGAAAATGGGCTGTCTACCCGCACAACATCGAAGCCGCTTACCTGCATCTCGTTCTCTTCGACCATTATAGAGCACGTGGAGTAAACAACCTCTTCGGCGCACCTCAAGGCGTTCAGCAGCAGCCGCCTTTGAACCCTGAGCGTCGACTCGAACTTGGCTGCGTCGAAGCTCCACTTCACGTTCGGGTGGAGGTGTATGCTGCCCGTGGACGAGCAGGGGACGTCGGCTAGGGCTTTGTCGGCATCTACCCTAATTCTGCAGCCGTCTGCAAGTCTGACTTCGACGTTCTTAACTCCGAGCTGCTTGAGTTTAGCCCTCATCCTCCGAACTCTCTCCTCTGAAATGTCTACCGCCACGATCTTCCCCTCGTTCATCATCATCGCCGCCATGTGACTCGTCTTTATCCCTGGAGCAGCTGCGAGGTCCAAAACCGTGTCTCCTGGCTCGGGGTTGAGGACGTGACTTACGTAGCAGGATGCGAGATCCTGGATTACGTACTTCCCCTTCGAGTGCCATTCGAGCGCCGCCGGGTGCTTCTCGAAGGAGACTACTTCAAAAACCTCGTCGAGAAACGTCTCCCTGAGCTCCACGCCGTTCTTTTCGAGGTAACCGACGACGCTCTCGATACTGGCTTTCAGCTCGTTGACCCTGATGTAAGTCGTGGGCACATCGTTGTTAGCCCTCAGAAGCTCTATCGCCTCTTCCCCCAGCAAGTCCATCGCGTATCTGACGAACCACTCTGGGTGGAAGTGCTCGAAGGCTAACCTCTCAACTTCGCCGAGCGACTCGAAGTCGATCTCGACATCTTCAGCCCTCCTGAGTATCGCGTTGACGAGCTTAGCCTTCCCGAACTTCTTCGCTATTCTCACGGCGGAATCCGTGGCTAGAGCTGGGTGAACACCCTTGAACTTCATCTCGTAAACCGCCACGCGAAGGAGGTTTCTCGTGAACGAGTCCAGCTCCTCGAAGTTGTGCGATGCCTTGCTGAGGATGTAGTCGATCGCGTTCAGACGCTTAACGGTCTCCATCGCGTAGGCGTGGACACTGCTCCTTATCTTGTAGTCCTCTATTTTCAGCCTGCTCAGGGCGGTCTTTACGGAGACACCCTTCTCTTCGACCTCCTTGAGAACCCTCGCCGCGACCTCCTGGTTTACAATACCACCATCTGGGCGTGCGGACATTCGCCTATGTATAGGACCTTGTCCCTGTCGATTATGCCTATCCTTATCGCGAGCTCTACTGCTCTCTTTCCGGTTATGTTCGCTATCGTGGCGTTTCTCAGAGCTCTCTTGACTTCTTCCTCCCCGAACTCTTCTGTTCCGTAGAATTCCTCGCTCACCTCTATCTTCAAATCCCCCTCTCTGAAGGTCCTGCCGACTATGTCCGAGTCGCATACGGCTACCAGTATCTCTCCCCTGACCCGGTATACCTTCATCCGGAACATCAGATACTTCTAACCGGATGCTTGGCACCGCAAGCCAGGCAGCGGAGCATGAGAACCCTTTCCTCTCTGACGAACTCCGTGTCCGGAGCTCCACACTCTTTGCAAAGCACGTACAACTTGACGTAGTCGTTTATCTCCTTCTGTATCTCCTCCTCGCTGAACCTGCCCTGCAGTATCAGCCTCCCGCTGTCGATCACGCCAGCCGTTCCGAGGGACTTCACGAGGTACTTGTAGAGGTGCTCCTCCTTCCTGTTGAGCGTTTTCGCTATCTGCGAGAAGTTCTTTATCGTCGTTTTCGCACCCTCCCTTATCACGCTGACCTTCGGTATCTCGAACCTCTCTCTCCTCGTTACTTCTCCTCTCTTCTCGAGTTCCCTAAAGGCTCTTTCAAGGAGCTCCTCGTAACTCATCATCCTAGCCACTACGCCTTAAAGATATAAAAACGGTTCGCATACGGCAGCAGTGCTCCCGCTGCTGATACCGCTGCTGTTCAGCGCCCACCAGCTCCTGGTGAGAGCAGGGAGGGGAGAAGTTAGTGGAGGAGTCTATCTGAGCCTCCTGGTCTCCACAATTCTGCTGTCGCCGTCCTTGCTAAAACCGACGCTCGAACCGACCTTTCTCTCGACGATGTCGCTGGCTGGAATTCTGCACTTCTTAATCGCCAGAACGTGCTTTTACCACGCCATAAGCCGCGTTGGTGCAAACGTCGCAGCCTCGATCTCGTCGACGCGAATATTCTTCGCGATCCTCTTTGGTTTAGCTCTCGGCGAGGAGCTAACGGCGAAGGTTGCAGCCATGACTCTACTGATCTTTGCCGGAATATTCTTGCTCTACGAACCCGGCAAGAAGAACTTGGTCGGAATGTCTCTCGCCCTTCTCACTGCCGTCTTCTCGGCTGCGTCGTCATTCGTCGTCAAGCTCGGGTTGAAGTTCGATGCCAACCCCATCTTCGGAACTTTTCTGGGGTTTGCAGTGTCGACGGCTTTACTCACTCCATTTTATGCGAGAAAAGAGAGTTCGTGGCATTTTGCAGCGGCTGGGGTTGTGGTAGCTGTAGCGCACGTCGTCCGCTACGTTTCACTCGAAACGTATCCGATTGTTATCGTCGAGCCCATCACTGCCAGCTACCCACTCTTCACGATCATCCTCTCCTACGTTTTCCTGAGGGACAGGGAAGTCTTCTCTACCAAGCTCGTAGTTGGAGCTATCCTCGTCTTCACCGGTCTGCTGCTTTACTTTGTCTGAAAGTGTAGACTATGCGCTGAAGCGCTGTAACGTGGCTGAGGACAGCTACGACAGCTATCGCCGCGTAGGCGTTCGTGGGGAGCCCGATCGCTATCAGTATCATCCTCTCCCCCCTCTCAGCTATACCGACATCGCAGCGCGGCAGAAACTTTTCAGCCCTGGCTCTGGTATAGCTCACCATCAGTGCCCCCGCCATGGCGACGGTAGACAAAAGCCAGTCGACCTTCGCCGCTAAAGCGAGGAACACCGCTATGTCGACATACCTGTCGAGGACGCTGTCGAGGAAGCCTCCAAATTCCGTGACCATCCCTCCAAACCTTGCTACCGCTCCGTCGAGAGCATCGAAAAACCCGCTCAGCAACAGAAGTACGGCGGCAACAGCGAAGTTCTCCACAAGCACCGCGTAGGCTGCGAGAAGACCAGTGCTGAGACCGACGAAGCTCAGATGGTTCGGTTTTATGCCGGATCTTACGAGCTTCAGTGCCAGAGGTTTCATAAACTCGTTCGCCGCTGGTTTTACCTTGCTCAGCATGCGAAAGAACCTTAATTCGCAAACATAAAGGGGTTGCGAAAGCATTTTTGACCGGAAGCCAAGCGGCGCTATGCGGACGATATACTGGGAAGACGGCGTGTGCCTCATAGATCAGACTAAGCTACCGGAGAACTTCGAGATAATCCGCTGCAGGAAAGTTTCCGAACTCGCCGACGCGATAAAAAGACTCGCAATCAGAGGCGCGCCAGCACTCGAAGCTGCCGGAGCCTACGGAATCGCGCTGGCTGCGCACGAGAGAAACTTCGGCAGCGTCGAGGAGATGAAGGAGTACCTGAAAAGAGCCGCCGAGCTCCTCGCATCAACCCGACCGACGGCGGTGAACCTGTTCGTCGGAATAGAGAGAGCTCTTAAGGCTGCACTCAGAGGCGAGAGCGTCGAGGAAGTTCGCGAACTCGCTCTGAGCGAAGCGGAAAGAGTAGCTGAAGAGGACGTTGCAAGGAACAAGAAGATCGGGGAGCACGGCGCTAAGCTGCTCGAAGACGGCGACGTCGTGCTGACTTACTGCAACACCGGAAGACTCGCCACAGTCGACTGGGGGACGGCGCTGGGCATCGTCAGAACTGCTGTGCTCGAACAGGGGAAAGACATCAGAGTCGTGGCGTGTGAAACCAGACCGCTCAATCAGGGCTCCCGTCTCACCTGCTGGGAGCTGATGCAGGACGGAATAGAAGTAACGCTTATAGCGGACAACATGGTAGGCGTGGTGATGCGAAAGGGTATGGTTAACAAGGTCATCGTGGGTGCCGACAGGATAGTAAAAAACGCCGTTTTCAACAAGGTAGGAACCTACACCGTAGCCGTAGTTGCGAGGGAACATCGAGTGCCCTTCTACGTCGCAGCCCCGCTGACGACTTTCGACTGGGAGAAGGAAGAGAAGGATGTTGTGGTCGAGGAAAGGGCTGCGGAGGAGCTGATATACTGCGGTAACAGGCTGCTGGCACCGAGGGATGTGAAGGTGTTCAATCCAGCCTTTGACGCAACACCTCTCGAATACGTTACCGCTATAGTTACCGAGAGAGGTGTAATCGAACCGCCCTACGATTCGAACGTCCCGAAGTTCCTCGAAGCTCCGTGATTCGAAAATTTCGATATCTTTATTAACTTCTCTCCCGGGACTCTGCCGATTGCTATGGCGGGCGAAATACTCGTCATCGGCGGAGGTATAGCCGGTTTAACGGCTGCCATAGAGGCTGCTGAAGCTGGAAAAGACGTAATTCTCGTCGAAAAATCACCGTTCCTGGGTGGCAGGGTGGCTCAACTCAACAAATACTTCCCGAAGCTGTGTCCACCGTTCTGCGGACTCGAAATATTCTACAAGAGGATGAAGGGCAACCCCAAGCTGAAGGTGTTCACGAACGCCGAGGTCATTAGCGTAACAGGCGAAGCCGGAAACTTCGTCGTCCAGGTGAAGCTGAAGCCGAGGTTCGTAAACGACAACTGCACAGCCTGCGGGGCTTGCAGCGAAGTCTGTCCCGTGGAGGTTCCGAACGAGTACGACTTCGGTATGAGCAAGAGGAAGGCCATATACATTCCGCACTTCATGGCGATGCCCTTCGTCTACGCGATAGACGCTGAAGCCTGCAACAGGTGCGGCGAGTGCGTTGCTGCGTGCAAGTACAACGCCATAGACTTGAACGAGGAGGAGAAGACGATCACGCTCAATCCGGCTGCCATAATAGTGGCGACGGGCTGGAAGCCGTACGATGCTTCAAAGCTTCAGAACCTCGGCTACGGACTGCCGAACGTCGTGACGAACATGGAGTTCGAGAGGATGGCTGCGATAAACGGTCCGACGGGAGGGAAGATTCAGAAAGCAGACGGCAGCCCGATAGAGAGTATCGCTTTCGTCCAGTGCGCGGGCAGCAGGGATGAAAATCACCTGCCCTACTGCTCCCTCGTCTGCTGCCTCGCGAGCCTGAAGCAGGCGAGCTACGTGAAGGAGCAGTATCCGGATGCGAAGGTCTACATATTCTACATCGACATCCGAGCCTCCGGCAGGTATGAGGACTTCTTCAACAAGGTGAGGGAGCTGGGAGTTGAGCTGATAAAGGGTAAGGTGGCGAAGGTGGAGCAGCAGAACGGCAAACTCGTCGTGACTGCTGAGGACACGCTGAGCGGTGTGAAGGTAAGACAGGAGGTGGACATGGTCGTACTCGCCACGGGCATGCAGCCGAGCGACAGAATACCCGGAATCGAATACGACAATTACGGATTCGTGGTCGAGAGAGACGGTATATACGCAGCCGGTGTCGCGAAGAAACCCATGGACGTGGCTTTGAGCAACGAGAGTGCGACAGCCGCAGCTCTGAAGGCTATCGCAGCCGCGAGGAGGTGATAGTGTGGAGAAGGTTGGAGTTTTCATCTGCACGGGTTGCGACATAGAGAAGCTCGACATAGGCAGGCTGAAGAACGTAGCCAAGGAGGAGTTCGGCATAGAGGCAAAGACGCACCCGCAGCTCTGCTCTGAGGAGGGGAGGAAGTTCTTGGAAAAGGAAGCCGCCGAACTCGACGCACTCGTAATAGCGGCTTGCTCACCCAGGGTTAAGGAGAAGGCGTTCAGTTTCGACGGAAAGTATGTCGAGAGGGTAAACCTCAGAGAAGGCGTCGTCTGGAGCCACGACATCGACGAGCACGCGCAGGAGCAGGCTGAGGACTACCTGAGGATCGGAATCGTTAAGGCTCAGAAGGCTCAGATGCCCGAGCCGTATCTGCAGGAAACATCCAAGGACATCCTCGTCGTCGGAGGAGGAGTTACGGGGTTATCTGCAGCCCTCTACGCGGCTAAGGCAGGATATAAGGTTTATCTGGTCGAGAAAGAGCCCGAGCTCGGCGGCTGGGCGGCTAAGTTCTACAAGAGTCTCCCCACCAAGCCGCCGTACGGCAGGCTCGAAGAACCTGTCGTTTTCGAAATGATCGAGGAGGTCAAGGCTAACGAAAACATCGAGGTTCTGACGTCCGCTACCGTGGAGTGGATAAGGGGTCAGCCGGGGATGTTCGACGTCAGGGTAAATCAGAACGGAAACGGCGTGGAGTTCAGAGTGGGAGCAATAGTAGTGGCGACGGGCTGGAAGCCGTACGATGCTTCAAAGCTTCAGAACCTCGGCTACGGACTGCCGAACGTCGTGACGAGCGTGGAGTTCGAGGAGATGGCGAGGAAGGGAGAGCTGAACGCGAAGGACGTCGTGTTCATACAGTGTGCCGGTCAGAGGGACCCGGAGCATCTTCCTTACTGCTCCTCAGTCTGCTGCCTCGTCAGTCTCAAGCAGGCGAAGTACGTCAGGGAGCTGACGAACGGAAACGCCTACATAATCTACAAGGACATGCGGACGCCGGGTCTGTGGGAGGACTTCTACAAGTTCGCTCAGGACGACGAAGGCGTTTTCCTGCTCAAGGGTGAGGTCAGCGGCGTAAGACAGGAGGACGGAAAACTGGTCGTGGACGTTACGAACACCCTGCTCGGCGAAGACGTGAGCATAAAAGCGGACCTCGTCGTGCTGGCGATAGGCATGGAATCCACGCTCAAGGGGCTCTACACGGTCAAGGAGGAGTTCCCGGACGAGAAGACCGTCCCGTACAAGCACATATACGAGCCCCACCCGATAAAGAGTGAGGAGGAGGTCGAGCAGCTTAAGGCGAGGGGACACATACTGAACCTCCAGTACAGGCAGGGTCCGGAGCTGCCAACGCTGCGCTACGGCTTTCCAGATTCGAACTACATATGCTTCCCCTACGAGAGCAGGAGGCTCGGCGTATACGCTGCGGGCTGCGTCAGGGCTCCGATGGAGATCGCGTCGTGCATAGAAGACGGAATAGGAGCGGCGATGAAGGCTATACAGGCGGTCGAACTCGTTGCCGAAGGTAAAACGACTTTCCCGCGAACCGGCGACGTAGACTACCCGAACTTCTTCCTGCAACGCTGCACGCAGTGCAAGCGCTGCACGGAGGAGTGCCCGTTCGGAGCCCTCGACGAGGACGAGAGAGGGACTCCGCAGCCCAATCCACTCCGCTGCCGCAGGTGCGGAATATGCTTCGGTGCTTGCCCTGAGAGGATAATAAGTTTCAAGCTGTACAGCATAGACCAGATATCGTCGGCTATCAAGTCGATATACGTACCCGACCCGAACTGGGAAGAGGGCGCAGAGGAGAAGTTCCGGTTCATCGTCTTCGCCTGCGAAAACGACGCTTATCCAGCTTTGGACATGGCTGCACTCAACGGACTCAAGTACAGCCCGCTCGTCAGGGTCATACCTGTTCGCTGCCTCGGTAGCGTTAACACGGTGTTCATAGCCGACGCACTCTCGAAGGGGATAGACGGCGTGCTCATGCTCGGCTGCAAGTTCGGCGAAGACTACCAGTGTCACTTCATCAGGGGAAGCGAGCTCGCCAACAGGAGGATGGAGAACGTCCAGGAGACTCTCGAAAGGCTGATGCTGGAGTCGGAGAGGGTTAAGGTTGTCGAGGTCTCCATTACCGACTGGGACAAGATTCCGAAGATAATTGACGAGTTCGTCGAGGAGGTCAAGCAGATCGGGGCGAACCCGTATAAGGGGTTCTGAGGTGAGTGGTGATGATCGACGCTGGCTTTGTTAGGGATGTTATCTCCCTCGGCGGTAAAAGTCTGAAGAAATGTTACCAGTGCGCCACCTGCAGCGTCGTCTGTCCGCAGAGCCCGGATGAGAGACCTTTTCCGCGTAAGGAGATGATATGGGCGCAGTGGGGACTGAAGGAGAAACTGCTGAAAGACGCCGACATCTGGCTGTGTCACCAGTGCAACGACTGCAGCGATTACTGCCCAAGGGGTGCGAAGCCGGGTGAAGTGTTGGCAGCGCTCAGGGCTAGAGCCGTCATAGAGTACTCCTTCCCCTCGTTTTTCGCTAAGATACTGGCGAAACCCGTGGGTATAATTGTTTACTTCGCGATTCCGCTGATACTCATCGCCGCTTACCTTGCTGTCGTATCGCCATCCATCCCGGAGGGAGAGATAGTCATCGGGAGGTTCATACCCCACACCCACGTGGAGCTCGCAGGCTTTGCGGTCGGAGCTTGGGTTCTGTTTGTAGCGATCGTTGGCATGTACCGCTTCTGGACGGCTGTGAACTCCGAAGTCTCGAAGGTTTATGCCTACAGACTCGCGGACGACCTCGTAGTTGAGAAAGCCAGTCCGCGCTTCATCGAATGCCTGTTCTGGAGCATAATCGACATCTTGAGGCACAGGAAGTTCGCGGAGTGCGGGAAGGCGAGGTACAGATATTACGCGCACTTCCTGATATTCTGGGGATTCATAGTCCTGGGCATCGCGACGCTGGGGGACATAGTCTACCTCTACGTCTTGGGTTACGAGGAGCTCGCCCTACCGGCGACTGACCCTGTGAAGATACTTGGCAACTTGGGAGCGGCTATGCTTATTATCGGCAGCGCGTGGGCGATAGTGGCACGCTTCGGCGATGAGAAAATAGGCTACGGAACGTACTTCGACTGGCTGTTCCTGGCGAACATATTCGTCGTCGGAATAAGCGGAGTTGCTGTAGAAGCTCTCCGCTACGCCGGAAGCGTTGCGGCTTACTACGCGTACCTCGTGCATCTGTTCTTCGTCTTCGCCCTTCTCGCCTACGCACCCTACTCGAAGTTCGCGCACCTGCTCTACAGAACGCTGGCTTACACCTGGGCGAGGAGCGTCGGCAGACTAACCTAATTTTTTGTCCACACAATCGAGCGCTCTTCAACTCGGTTGGAACTCTCGATCTGGACAAATTGGACGGAACGCTATGAACATTCGGAATCATAATCACAGTTAAGATTCCAAATATTTATATAGCGCACGGAAGTCACCGCGAACCATGAAAAGCGTCGCTGAGATCAATGAGAAGATCAGGGAAGGCAACGTCTGCGTTGTTACCGCGAAGGAGATGAAGGAGATAGTAGCCGAGCTCGGAGCTGAGAAGGCTGCCAAGGAGGTGGACGTCGTTACGACCGGCACGTTCGGGGCGATGTGTTCGAGCGGAGCTTTCTTCAACTTCGGTCACGCTGACCCGCCGATAAAGATGAAGAGAGTCTGGATGAACGACGTCGAAGCCTACACGGGAATAGCAGCCGTCGACGCATATCTGGGAGTCACACAGCTTTCGGAGACGATAGAAAATTACGGTGGAGCTCACGTGATAGAGGAGCTCGTGAAGGGGAGAGAGGTCGAGCTGAGAGCTGTTGGATACGGAACGGACTGTTATCCGAGAAAGGAGATAGTCACCGAGATCTCTCTCGAAGACGTCAATCAGGCGGTGATGGTGAACCCGAGAAACGCTTACCAGCGCTACAGGGCTGCGACGAATTCGAGCGACAGGATACTTCGAACTTACATGGGCACACTGCTGCCGAACTTCGGAAACGTAACCTTCGCCGGTACGGGCGAGATATCACCGCTCAACAACGATCCGGAGTATCGAACCATAGGCGTCGGCACGCGCATATTTCTGTGCGGAGCTAAGGGCTACGTGATAGGTGAGGGGACTCAGCACTCGCCACCTTTCGGCACGCTGATGGTTAAGGGCGAGCTGAGGGAGATGAAGCCGGAGTACATGAAGGCTGCATACTTCCCCGGCTACGGGGCTACGCTCTTCGTCGGCATAGGTGTGCCGATCCCGATACTGGACGCCGAGATGGCTAAGTTCACAGCCGTAAGGAACTCGGAGATCGAGACCGTCATAATAGACTTCGGCGTTCCGCGGAGGGACAGACCGATCGTCAGGAAGGTCACCTACGAGGAGCTGATAAGCGGAAAGGTCGAAATAAACGGCTTGGAAGTCAGGACCTCTCCGCTTTCGAGCTTCTACCTCGCCGAAAAGATAATGAAGGAGTTGAAGCGTATGATAGAGCGCGGCGAGTTTCTGCTCAGCGAACCGGTCGAGAGGATACCGCAGCGCAGGGAGTTCAAGCCGATGAGGCAGAGGGAAGTGAAGGTCGTTAAGAGTGTGATGGGCGCAGCCGTAACTGTGAGCGAGGACACGAGCATAGAGGAGGCTGCGAGGCTGATGATCCAGAAGAACGTTAACCACCTGCCCGTCGTCGACGCGAGCGGTCAGCTCGTAGGAATCGTAACGTCCTGGGACATAGCTAAAGCCGTCGCCGTTGGTGTGAGGGGGGTGGTGAGAGAGATAATGACGAGGAACGTGATTACTGTAAGCCCGGAAGATCCAGTAGAGTTGGCTGCGGCGAAGATGGAGAAGCACGACATATCTGCTCTTCCGGTAATAGATGCAAAGAGGAGGGTGCTCGGGATCGTTACGAGTGAGGACCTCAGCAAGCTCGTGGCGAGGTGATGGTATGAGGCTGCTGCTGCGGTTCGATTCGACGACTGTCAAGAAGCCGATACTCTCGAAGGCTACGCTGAAGACGGGGGCGCTGATAAATATACTCCGCGCCTCTGTGGGGTCGAGACAGGGTGAAATAATAATAGATGTTCCCGACGACAAGGCGAAGGAGGTTGAGGATTTCCTCCTGGAGGAGGGAGTGGAGGTAATAGAGCTCAAGAGAGCGGTCCTCAAGAAAGAGGAGCGGTGCGTCCACTGTGGAGCTTGTGTGAGTGTCTGCCCGACAGAAGCGCTCGGCTTCGACGCCGAGGCTAAGGTTATCGTCGACGAGAGCAAGTGTGTCCACTGTGGAGCCTGCGTAAGCGTCTGCCCGACGGAAGCGCTCGAACTTCCTAGAGTTTAAATACAGCGGTAACCCATTTTTTCGGGTGGTTGTGTGACCGCAAGAGACCTAGCCTTAGGGCTCGTGTTCGGAATAATCGTCGGAGCCTTGTTGGGAACAGTCTTTTCAAGCTTCTTGAAGCCTGTAGGCTCTGAGGAATCTGCAGGCGCCTGTCCGGTTGGAAATCTTAGCGAGCAAACGCTGGAAGTTGTTTCCAAGAAGCTCAGCAACCTGCTCGGCGACCCGAGGCTGGAGGTGAAGATACTGGATAGCGAACCGGTGGGAGAGCTCTACAGAATAGACGTGGAGATTCTGAGGGGGAACAAAAGTCTGAAGCAGCTGGATCTCTACCTCACAGCGGACGCCTCTCTGCTGTTTTCGAGACCCCTGAACCTTACATCCGTCAGCACCGAAGCTGAGAGGGTCAACGTGAGCGAGGACGACGACCCGTGGAGGGGTGCGGAGAAAGCGAAAGTCGTGATAGTGGAGTTCAGCGACTACGCGTGCCCGTACTGCGCGAGGCTTGAGAGGGAGACAATTCCTAAGCTGCTCGAAGAGTACGGAGACGTCGTGAAAGTCGTGTTCAGGGACTTCCCCGTTCACGGCAACGTCTCGATTCTGGCTGCCATAGCAGCGGACTGCGCCGGTGAGCAGGGCAAGTACTGGGAATTCCACGACGTTCTGTTCGAGAAGCAGCAGGAGTGGTATTACAATTACGAGCTCGCGAGGGAGAAGATGCTGGAATACGCTGCAAGTCTCGGGTTGGATGTTGGAGCCTTCGAAACCTGCATAGATTCCGGGAAGTACAGCGAGGAGGTGAAGAAGGATCAAGAAGACGGAATCAGCTACGGCGTAAGAGGAACGCCGACAATCTTCGTGAACGGGCTTCGCATAGTGGGATACATCAGCTACGAGGAGCTCGCGAAAATCGTGGAGGAGGAGCTCGGATGAGGCTCTACGTTCTGGCTGCGATAGCCGGTGTTCTGACAGCTGTCGTCGGCAGCTACATCTACGAGTCGCAGACTCAGCTTACCGTCGGGAAGATTTACTTCTTTTACAGCGACTACTGCCCGCACTGCGCGGAGGTCAAGCCCTACGTGGAAGAGGTAGCCTCCAAGTACGACATAACGTTCTGCAACGTCGCAAACATGAGCGACGAATGTCTGAGCATCGCTGAGAAGCTGCAGGTAAAATACGTTCCGACGATAGCCGTGGTG
>JBEVCD010000025.1:16478-80376 GCA_040514265.1 Archaeoglobaceae archaeon
TCGTTGAGTCTTTAAAATGACGGCGCTGATATACGTCCTGATCATCGCTGGAATAGTCGACTCAACTTATCTGCTGCTGTCCGAGCTGTTTCCGATATGCCCGATCTGCGTATCGGCGAGAGTCCTGTTTCTACCTCCCTACTTTCCAGCCCTGATGGGGTTGCTGTGGTTCTCGTTCGCCGTGCCAGCGATAAGGGTAGGCTGCGCTTTCGCCGAAGCCTGGCGGCTGGTCGGAGTTTACGGTGTCGCGTTCCTCGCAACTTACGCGCTGGTGAACAGATACTTCTGTGCGTTCTGCTTTTTAGCCTACGCAATCGGGATCGCGGTCATTTACCTTTCCCGTAAAGCTCCTTCCTCCTAGCCTCCAGCAGCTCTTCTTCAACGCCGGCAAACTCGGCAGCCGACAAAACCTCGACTCCGTGCTGAGCTGCGAAGCTGAACACTTCGCTCATCCTTTCCCTCCACTTCAGGTCTCTCGCCAGGTGGTGGTCGAGGACGAGCTTTTTGACGTCCGTGCTCTCCACGAGCCTCTTCAAGTTCTCCACGCTCGCCTCGAACGCTTTTCTCGAAAAGCGGTATCCGAGCATGTAGGTCATGGGTCCGTCCACGAAGACGACCTTCGCACTCTTTTCGAGCATGAAGCTCAGCTGATCCTCGTTGTTCGGACCCTCGACGTCCGAGGAGAACAGGAAGCTGTTGTCTCCGCTCTCGACGTAAACCTCTACGACGAAGCCGAGCCTGCTGTCGGCTCCGTGGAAGACGGGCTTGGAGACTTCGAGGTACGTGTTTCCGAACTCGTAGCTTTTACCGTCGCAGTAGTCAACCTCGACGTTCACGTCTTTGAGCTTCTCCAAGAAATACGCAGCCCTGCCGAACTGGCTGCGGTTAATTTTTTCCTTCGGGTGCTTTATCAGAAGCTTTTTCCCCTCGAATATCCCGACGTCGTTCGGGTTGTGGTGGTCGTAGTGGTAGTGCGTGATTACGGCGACGTCGCATTTCCTGACCTCTTCCTTTATCTCCTCCCACTTCTCCCTCATCCTCTTTATCTCCACCTCGTGCGGCGGCAACCCGTAGCGGGAGGGCGCCAGACTCACGCCGGGATCGATGAAAATGCCTACATCACTCTCTACGAGCGTAGCCATGCTGCGCACGCCCATGGAGTCGAAGGCGATCGGTCTGATTTTCATGATCGAAGCTAAGCGATACTGTTTTTTAAACTCCCTGCCGCAACCTTTCAGTGTTCAAAGCTGAGCTCCACTGTCACACAACTTACAGCGACGGAAGGGACAGCGTCAGAAAGGTAATCGAAGCCGCCATAGCCAAGGGAATTAACATCATAGCCATCACAGACCACGACTGCGTCGAAGCATCGCTGGAAGCCGAGGAAATAGTTGAGGAGGAGAACCTCCCGCTTCGCGTGATAACAGCATCGGAAATAACGACTACAAACGGGCATCTTCTGGCTTACGGGATAAGAAGAGACGTGGATGCCGGAATGGACATAGCGGAAACGTGCGAGGAGGTGAGAAGGCTCGGAGGGCTAACCTTTGTAGCCCACCCCTTCGACTTCATCAGAGGCGGGACTCTCAGGCTGAAGAGTTTCTCTGTCGCCGACGGCGTTGAAGTCTTCAACTCGAAGAGCTACGTCAACTTTCTGGCAAGGAGGTTTGCTAAAAGATTCGAGAAACCCGGAATAGCGGGCAGCGACGCGCACTCTGTTAGGAGCGTAGGTCTCGCCGTAAACCTGCTGAAAGACTCCTCGCTGAACTCCCTACTGTCAGCCAGCTACGTTGCGAGAAGGATGCCTATCGGCGAGAGATTAAGGAGTCTACTACCTCCACCACGTCGAAAACCCTGAGCCTCGACCCTCCCTCTTTTGCAGCCCGGGAGAGTTGATACACGCAGAACGGGCAGCTCGTCACCAGCGTTTGCGAGACCCTTTCAGCTTCTCGTATCCTCTCCTTCGCGATCTCAAGTGAGAGCCCCTTGAACTGCGTCCTCAGCCCGCCGCCTGCGCCACAGCAGAGCGCGAACTCTCTACTTCTCTCCATCTCCACGAGTTCGAAGCCAGCTTTGACTATTACAACTCTCGGCTCCTCGTAGATCCCCATGTGCCTGCCGAGGTGGCAGGGGTCGTGGAAGGTAACGGTTCCAGAGCCGTCCAGCTTTTCTATTTCCCGTGCAAGGATCTGGACTATGTGGACAACTTCCACTTCAAACTCCACACCCGTTTCGGCTGCCATCCTCGGGTAATCCGTCGAGATAGTTTTGTAGCACCCGGGGCATGAAGTAATAATCCTCTCGATACCGAGCTTCTCCCAGGTTTTCACGTTCTTCGCGAACAGCTTTTTAGCCACCTCCTCGAATCCCGTTCGCAGGAACGGAGACCCGCAGCAGAACTCCTCCTTTCCGACCATGGTGAACTCGATTCCGAGCTTTTCAAGTATGCTTGCGGTGCTTTTTGCGATACCCGTTAACTTGAAACCCGACATGCAGCCGGCGAAGTAGAGAGTCCTCCCGCTTCCCTTTACCGCAAACCTCATACCTTGATCGATCCCGTAGGGGTTTCCGTACAGGTTCGCGAGCTCGGCGAGCTTCCTATGTGCTGGCAGCGATTTTCCGCTCGCTACGAGATCGCACCTCTTTTTCTCCCATAGCTCCGTCAGCTTAATCCCCGCTTGACAAACCACTTCGCAGAGCCCGCAGAGGGAGCACTTGTAGAAGTCCTTCAGCAGCCGGGCGTCGTCGATACTTTCGAGTAACCTCAGCTTTCCCCTCGGCATCACGGACTCCCAGCCGTCGAACGTATAGGTCGGACAGACCCTGCAGTATCCGCATCTCAGACAATCCAAGCTATCAACCCCGCAAGTCTGAGGAGTTTCGATATCGCATTACCCTCAACAACCTTACCCGGGTTGAGGATGTTCAGCGGGTCGACGGACCTCTTGAAATCTGCGAGCCCCTTCTGGTTCGGGAAGAGCAAGCCGCTTCCGTAGGGTCTTCCACCGTGCTTTTCCGCCACTTTAAGAAACTTGAGAGCCCTCAAATACTTGCCCGCTGGAAACGCTGCGAAGACCACCGCATCTCTCTTCGCGAAGGAGACCTCGTAAAGTTTGGTGAGCTTCTCCGCCTCCGCTACGAAGTCCTGAACGGTGTCTATCGGGAGTAGCGCCTCGGAGAAAACAGTGTCATCCCTGACAGCCAGAAGCGGGAAGAATCTCCTCTCCCAGAGGAAGCGACCGAGCTCGTTCGACTCCCCTCCCTCGCGGGCGATGAGAAGTGTTTCCTCCCTCTTTCCGCAGACCCTCTCCATAGCCACCGGGCTGAAGTAGGCTGCGTGGTAACCTTCAAGCATTTCGACGGCTTTTTCTATACCCACGAACCTCGCTTCAGCTCCGATGGGGGTGTTCTCTCTCAGCTTAAGGCAGACTCTGAGTATCAGCCCCGTCGTTCCGCAAGCTCCGACGTACTTCTGCAGGTCTCTGCCTGAGACCCTCTTCGTCCCGCTAAAATCCGCAATTTCCACCCACTCAACGTTTTCCGCGACGCTTCCGTATGCTAAGCTGCCGACTCCGTAGCCGTTCTGCGCAACCCATCCACCGACCGTCGACGCTGGAGCACTCGTTGGGTAAATGCGGAGTGCGTAGCCGTGGGTGTTTGCGAGTCTTTCGGCATCCAACCACACGACTCCGCTTTCGGCTATGAGCTTTCCCGACTCGACGGTCGCCCCCTTCATTCTTGTGAAGTCGACGACGATGGACCTTCTGATCGGTACGGCTCCTCCGTAAGCTGAAGTCGCAGCCCCCCTCGGAACTACGGCGATCCTGTATTTTCTTGCGATCTTCAAGACCCTCAGAACTTCTTCGACGCTCTCCGGCTGCACGACGGCGAGAGGTGTCTTTACGAGCATGTTGAGCGGGAACGGAAGCTTTAGTAGATCATACTTGTAGAGTTGACGGACTTTCTCGTGAGTCTCCACTCTCCTGAGCGACGCTGTCAGTTCAGAGATCAGTTCCACAGTGGTCGCTAAATGGCTGTCTATAAATTTTTTTAGAAACTGTTTTTGATAATTAAACGTTAAATTAAAAGAGCGGACCCGGCGGGATTCGAACCCGCGACCTTGGGCTTAGGAGGCCCACGCCCTGTCCAGCTAGGCTACGGGTCCTCGAATTCAGCGATGGCGCCACTTTATATATCTTTTGCGATGCTCTTATAAGATCTGCGGAACACCCGCAAATGATGAGTTTCGGTCGCTCTGAGCGGTGATGAGATTTCCTGCGACTGATTTTATATGCCCAACCCTCGAACGAAACGATGATGAAGCCTGTCGGGTCTGAGCGGTGATGAGTGGGGTGTCGGCTGATCAGGCGACCCTCTTCCAAGCCGCCGGATAAACGTCCCTCTCCATTATCACCCTCTCAACGTCGACGACTATCCCCTTTCTGAGTTCGATCATCTTCTCCGCATCGTACAGGGCTCTTCCTATAGCTACGAGCTCGTTCTTCAGCGTGAATATGGCAACAGTGTCACCGCTCTTTACACTCTTCTCGACGTAAGCAACTCCCCTTATCGAAAGGTCTGCGCCGTGGCATATCGCGCCGACGGCTGTGTCCTTCACGACGACTTTCGGTAGGTGGGCTACAGCCATTTCCATTGGCTTGATTATCTCCCTCAGATACTTCTCCTCACCGTCCTCCTTCCAGAACACATAGGCGTCAAGTAGGTCGTGCAGAGTATAGCACATGTCCTCGGTGAGGTTTCCGGTCCTTATCCTACGCAGCTCCTGCATGTGCGCCCCGACGCCGAGAAGTTCCCCGATGTCGCGGCAGAGCTTTCTGATGTATGTTCCGGACTCCGTGGCTACGATGAACAGAACGTCCCTCCCCTCGATTTCGAGGATCTCGATCTTGTAAACTTCCCTCACCCTCAGCCTCTTCTTGACAGCGGACTTCAGCGGAGGTCGCTGGTATATCTTTCCGACGAAGAGCTTCATGACCCTCTCGATGTCCTCCCGCTTTGCGTCGCCGTGCAGCCTCATCAGACACACGTACTCCTTCTCGGAAGCCTGAAGGAACTTAACGAGTTTCGTAGCCTGCTCTATGAACACTGGCAGAACCCCGGTAACGCGCGGATCGAGCGTTCCGGCGTGTCCGGTCTTTTCGACTTCGAGTATCTTTCTCACCCAGACGACTACCTCGTGACTCGTAGGACCCATGGGCTTGTCTATGCAGACGAAGCCCTTTCTGATGTATTCTTCAATTGGTCTCTTCATCGGGTAGCATCCGTAGTTCTCATCGGTTGTGGCTTCGTCAACGACATAGAAGTTCCCGAGTTCGAGTTTCACGAGTGCCCCCTCACAGTCTCTATAAAAAACATTTCTGCAAGTTCGAATTTTGTAAGAAAAAGTTTTATTTTCTGGCATGTAAAAATATACATGCTCAGACTCGGAGAGAGGTTTCCGGAGGTGGAGGTGAAGACGACCCACGGCGTCATAAAACTACCCGACGCGTTCGCGGGCAAGTGGTTTATCCTCTTCAGCCATCCAGCCGACTTCACGCCGGTCTGCACGACGGAGTTCGTAGCTTTTCAGAAGAGGTACGAAGAGTTCAGAAAGCTGAACTGCGAGCTTATCGGCTTGAGTATCGATCAGGTTTTCGCGCACATCAAGTGGGTGGAGTGGATAAAGGAGAAGCTCGGAGTCGAGATAGAGTTTCCAATAATAGCCGATGACACCGGAAGCCTAGCCGAAAAACTCGGAATGGTCCACCCTGCTAAGGGGACGAACACCGTCAGAGCTGTTTTCATCGTCGACCCGCAGGGAACTGTGAGGCTAATCCTCTACTACCCTCAGGAGGTGGGCAGAAACATCGACGAGATACTGAGAGCGCTCAAAGCGCTGCAAACGAGCGACGCCCACAGAGTGGCGATTCCGGCTAACTGGCCGAACAACGAGCTGATAGGCGACAAAGTGATAATACCTCCGCCGCAGAGTGAAAGTGAAGCAAAGGAAAGACTCGAAAAAGCCAGAGCCGGAGAGATAGAGTGCTACGACTGGTGGTTCTGCTACAGGTAAATTTTTATGTCCTTTCACGTTCTACTCTGGTTCTCGCTTCTAATAGTCGTTCTGTCCATCCTGATAGCCTTCTCGGAATCCGTCAGCCTGCAAGCCTATGTCGTCGGGATCATCTTACTCTTCGCCGTGCTCTACGAGCTGACGGTGCTGCTGGTAAGGAAAGCGATGGGGTATCCGGAAAAGATTAGGGCGAAAGTTTCGGCAACCCTCTACGTTCTCGGATTCTTCTGGCTCGTGCTCTCGGTCTCTACTCTTCTGCTTTCGGCTGCGTTCTACGATCCGGCAGCTGAGCGTGGAAGGCTGAAACTCCTTCATATGATAATCTTCGCGAGTTTCACGCTGCTCGGACTCTCACTTATATCTATCTCGGCGGCTAGAAGACTCTGGAAGTAAGTTGGGAAACTTATGCGGGGGGCGGGATTTGAACCCGCGGACCCCTGCGGGACTGGGTCTTAAGCCCAGCGCCTTTTCCTGGCTCGGCAACCCCCGCGGCTATTTTTCGTAAAGCTCGCCGTAAACTTAAGTTTTATGCCAGAATTCCTGCCTGGAACCAAGCTACCTTCTCATGTAGCTCCTCACTATGAACCTCTTGAGGTTGAGTGGATCGGCGACGTGGATCAGATTCGACTTTCCGCAGAGTCTCGCCATGGCTTTGCAGAGCTCCAAAAATCTGCCCTCTTTTCCGAGCATTATTATCTGCAGCCTTGCGTCAACGCTGCGGAGTTTTTCAGCCTCAGCCAGACTGCAACGCCAGGGGGTCAGGTGGGGGTTGTAACTCGACGTCGGCTCACCGTCGGATATGAGGAAGACTATAGGCGTTCCGCTGCTCCGCTTGGCGATCTCCCTCGCTTTACGAAGAGCCAAGCCTATGTCGGTTCTTCCTCTCGGCTGCAAGTTCAGTATCTCGCCCTCCTTTATTTCCCAGGCTCTGTGGTTGAACGCTACGACTCTCAGCTCGTCGACGCTACCCTTTCTCCTTATAGCCCTCTTGAGCCCGATCGCAGCCTCTATAGCTCCGACTATCTTCTTCCCCCTCATCGAGTCGCTGACGTCGATCAGCATTATGTACACGCACTTCTCGGCGTGCTTGGGTTGTCTGGCTACGAGATCCTTCTCGTCTATTATTATCTCGCCCCTCATCGCTGACTTCAGCAGACTCTCGACGACGTCGATAGAGTCGAAGCTGTGGACGAAGTCGTCGAACTCCACGAGCTTTTCTCCGGGGAATATCGATATACCTTCTTTCTCTGTGACGTTTTCGCCATGCCACCTCTTTTCCAAGTTTCTCAGACTCATTTCGAGAACTTTTTCACCCAGAGCCCTTTCGGCGACCTTCGTGTACCTCACTAGCCTCCTGTGAAACCTCGCCTCCACACCTTCGAGGTAGCCCATCTGCTGCAGTTCCTCGACGACCTCCTCGAAGAAGTTTTCCACAACCTGGCTGATGCTGATGTCTTCTCTCTTGATCTCCCCCTTCCTGAGCATATCCTTGAACTCCTCCCAGGCTTGCTGCCTCGCCGCTTTGTACTTTTCCACTTTTTCGAGCCAGTAGGAACCGAGGAAACCGAAGTTGTTCATCAGCTCCCGGAAAGTGAACGAGAAGATCTCGTAGGAGTCTATTTTTTCCCCCATGTGCTTCTTTATGAGCTCCGTCACATCGAACTTTCCGAGGTCCCGCTGGTAGGGGTTGAAGAGTCCGTAGAGGAGATCCTCTGCTATCTGCTCTATCCCGTTCCCGTCCTCCCTCTCGCAGAGCTGACAGGGCGGTTTATCGGTCATATCCCGTGTACGCGTAGACTCCGAGTCTTTTCTTCTCAACAAGCCCCGTGCATCTCGCGATCGCTTCGAGAGTGATTTCGACGGCGGAGGGCAACTCTTCTCGACGCCTGCACATCGTCGCCGCGAACGATGCTATCGCTCCGTCGACGTGGCGGTAGACGTTCACAACTTCCGCGGCAGCGAGGTCTTCCACTATTGCGACGAAGACGTCCCGCGGGATCCTCATGTAAACGTCGCTGCAGACTCTATCTATTACATCGTTCGTCACACTCTCGATCACTTCGTCCTTGCTCAGCTCATCTTCGTAGTCGAGCTCGAATCTGCTCCTCAAAGCGAGCTTGACGTTCTCGTAGTTCTCCCCGTAATCCCTGAACATCACGACTTCAGCGTTTCTCCTCAGGGCTGCAGCTCTTACGTGATCGAAGAGTTTTATCGTCGCCCTGCAGCTCGGCTCGACTTCTATGCGCGAAGAGTATCTGCAATCTCTGCTGCGCATGCACCTCACGATTCCAGCGAGGATTCTGAGGTGCCAGTCAGGTATCGTAGGACCGTCTCTGAGCTTCATGTTTCTGAGTCCGATCTCTATCTCCTCCTCTATCGTTTCCGGCGGGCCTATGTCTATCTGTTCCATTCTGTCGAGGAGCGGCTCTTTTATGTCGGAAACACCCTTGTAATTTGCTGGATTTGTTGACGCGATCACGAGAGTGTCTATCTTCATGGGGACTATGTCTCCCTCCGGCGTAGTTACTTGCCTCTCTTCCAGCAGCTCGTGGAGGAGCGTTTGAAGAGCCGAAGGAATGCTTCCGAGCTCGTCGAAGTAAGCTATTCCCCTGTGAGCTTTCAGAACCCTTCCGGGCGTGAAGACCTCCGGGTGGTCGAGATCGTAACCTTCCTTTATCTTCTGAATACTTATTCCGCCTATCAGCTGCCTCGTCGTCATCATGGGGTCGCCGGCTACGCGTATCCACTTCTTCGGCACGAATACGAGCTCCACGACGTTTTCTTCGAGAACTTTTCTCTTGCAAGAGAAGCACACGGGCTTCGTGGGGTCGTCGTGGATTTTGCACCCCTTTATCGCCAGAATCCTGTCCGGTAGGAGCTTGAATATGCTCTTGGAGAAGGTCGTCTTTCCATAACCCTTCCTTCCCTTGAAGAGTATGTTCGAACCGCTGATCAGAGCAGTTTTTACCATCTCCTTTTCAGCTTTCTTTCCGACTATCTCCGGGAACGGATCTACTCCCCTCTTCTCGTACTCCAGAAGTTTCTCTCTTATGTATTCGGTGACGCTCTTTGAGTGGTAGTCCTTGTACTCCTCGCTCCAGATGTCTATCTCCTCTCCGTTCAGCACGAACTTCGGCGCGTTGCTGGGCTTAACTTCAACATCCTCGAAGATGTATTCCATCGATAACTGTAACCGCTCGATTTATTTTTTGGTTTTGGTCGGTAGCATGCAAGGTTTTATATCGTTCGAAACCTCTCCAACCGCAAAATTTATGGTGAGGATGAAGGAGTTCCTGAGCCTCCTTCGCGGAATCTCTCCTGTAGCGCATTCCGACGTAGTTCTCGTCAGTGCGGAACAAAGTTTATTAAACGCTTGCCGAACACGTGTTCGATGAGGCTGCTGGAGTGCTTGGCTGTGGTTGTGCTGATGCTGCTCCCGTTTGTCTTCCCGAAAAGCGCCGACCTCACAACCTACGCCTACTGGCTCGTCCTAACGGCAGCGTATCTGGTAACGATAGCCGTGAGGAGGTGGGAGCTTGAATGAGTTCATTGCAGCCCTTGTAGCCTACGTGGTTCTCGGGTCGCTCATAGCGGCTTACGCCAGGGGTGCGAGGAGCCAGGAGGAGTTCTTCATAGCCGGGAGAAACGTCAGCGGACTGATTTCCGCTCTTACCTACGCTGCAACAACATACTCGGCTTTCATGATGGTCGGGCTCGTCGGAATGACCTACGCAACCGGCGTAGGGGCTGCTGGCTTCGAGCTGATGTACCTCGTCGGCACACTCTTTCTGCTGTCCTACTACGCTCCCAAGATATGGAGGCTCGGGAGGGAGAGGGGAATAGTGTCGCCCACCGAGTTCTTAGCCCTCCGCTATGGCGAAACGACTGCTAAGCTCGCCGCCCTCATAGCTCTGATAGCTCTAATCCCTTACACTTCGGCTCAGATGATAGGTGTAGCCCTGCTGCTTGAAAACGCAGGTTTGAGCTTCGCATCCGGAGTGGCAGTGGCTGCGATCCTCGTAGCCCTCTGGGCTTTCGTCGGCGGGCTGAGAGGGGTAGCCCTAACCGACGCTTTTCAGGGAATCGTCATGCTGAGCGCAGCTGTGCTCGTCGTGGCTTACGTCACGAGTCTGACTGACTTCTCGAAGCTCCCGGAACTCGGCGAGCACCTCTACGTTCCTAACAGCTTCTGGAGCTACGAGAGGTTTGCAGCCCTCGTAACCCCCTGGTTCTTCTTCGCACTCACGAACCCGCAGGTGTTCCAGAGACTCTTCATACCCCGTGACGAGCGTGCGCTGAAGAGGATGGTCGTTTACTTCGGTTTGTTTGGTCTCGTCTACACGTTCCTCGTCACCATGCTGGGTTTAGAGCTGAGGCTGATGACAGAGAGTGGCGAGTTTCCGGTTGTTAGGGACAGGGACAGGGTTACACCGACGCTTCTGAGCCTTGCACCTTCTTGGCTTGCAGCTTTAGTCAGCCTGAGCATACTCATGGCTGCCGTTACAACCGCCAACTCGATAGTGCTCAGCCTTTCCTCGATGGTCTCGCGCGACATAGTCGGCGAGAAGGGTGTGACGATCGGAAGGCTGAGCGTAGTGGTGCTGACGACGCTCGTAGCCCTCTTCGCTCTGCAGAGACCGCAGTACATAGTCGAACTGTCGGTTACGTCGTCGACGATACTGCTCTGCCAGCTACCGCTGATAATCGGCTATTTCCACTGGGACAGGGGCGGAAGAATTACCGGAATTTCAACGCTAATCGCCGGCTTTACGGCTGCGATCGTTTACCCGCGCTTGATTCCGCTTTCCAGCGTAGCAACCCTCCTGACAGCCTTCGCCGTCTACGCGATCGTGGCAGTCCTGGAGTCGCGAAAGTAATTTAACGACGAACCAATTTTTTTCGTGGAGAGGGTCGAGGAGTACCTCGAAGCGATATACGAGCTTCAGAGCGGGAAGAGTAAAGCCGTGAAGACCGGGGATCTGGCAAGGAGACTTAACGTAAAGCCGTCCAGTGTCACCGAAATGCTGCTGAAGCTTAGAGATAAGGGCTACGTCGACTACCAGCCTTACAGGGGAGCTGTTCTGACGAAAAAGGGCGAGAAGGTGGCGAAGAGGATAAAAAAGTACCACGAGATATCCTACAACTTCTTCAGAATCCTCGGGCTCGAAGAAAGCGTAGCCGAGAGACTAGCTTGCGAGCTTGAGCACCACTTGAACGACGAAGTTGCTGAGAAGTTCTGCATCTTCATATCCGGCTTCTGCGAGGTCTGTGAAGACTGCGACTTCGCACTCGTAACGCTCGAAAACGCTCCCGACGGAAAGTACGAAGTTGTAGCGTCACCTCGCTTCATCGTAAAGCCCGGAGACATCGTCGAAGTTCGCGAAGGCAAGCTCGTGATCGGCGGCGAGGAGATAGAGGTCCACGAGAGTCTCAGGAAACTCATCGTTTTGGCGAGAGTCTGATGGCGTAGAGCGTCTCGAAGAAGAGTCTTCTGGTGGCGACAACCTCGTATTCGAATCCCGCGGAGCGTATGAGCTCGAAAACGTACGGTTCGTTTTGAGAGGAGGCTACTATCAGGGCTCTGCCACCCTCTCTCAGCACGTCTGGAAGCTGTTCGAGGAACCTCGCTATGACCTCAACGCCGTGCTTGCCGCCGTCTACAGCGACGTCGAGCCAGTCCCCCCTCTTAAGTTCCTCTTCGAGCTCCAGATACGGCGGATTGAACAAAACGAGGGAGAACTTCTCGCAAATCCCGGAGAACAGGTCGGCTCTTACGACGTTGAAGCCCTTCTCCTTCAGAACTCTTACAGCGTAGGGAGACACGTCCGTGACGACTATACTTCTGCACATCTTCGCTATTCTCTCGGCTACGAAGCCGCTTCCGGCTCCCACTTCTATGACGTCGTCTTCGGGTCTCACTTCTTTCAGAGCCGCCTCAAGCAGGAGCTCGCTGTCTTCTCCTGGCTCGTAGACACAGTTCGGCAAACTTCTCCGCTCCGAGTTCTTCTGGTCTCCTCCCGGCGACATCCTCATCCACCTCCACGACTATTCCGTGCCTCTCGGCGAGCTCGGCGAGTATATTCCCCATCTTCTTCCTCCGCATCGTGAACGCGAAGGTTACGATCTTCTCGAACAGCTCCAGGTCGCTCACGTGCACTACCGGTTCCTTCACGATTCTTACTACGGCTGACTCCACCTTAGGTCTCGGCTTGAAGGCGTGGGGCTTGACGTACTCAAGAATCTCAGCTCTGCAGTAAGCTTTGGCTATAACTCCGAGTCTGCTATCCTCGCCGACGAGTCTCTCCGCGAACTCTCTCTGATACATCACAACCGCCAGCTCGAAGTCGTGGCGGAGCAGCTTGAAGGTAAGCGGCGAGGATATGCTGAAGGGTATGTTAGCCACGAACTTGTTGAAACCCGGAAAGTCGACCTTGAGAGCATCCCCGACTATGAGCTCGAACCTGCCTTCCTCTATCTCGTCGGCGAACTTTCTCCGCAGTTTTTCAGCAAGTCTGACGTCTTTCTCTATTCCTATCACCTTCCCGGCGTGTCTGAGCAAATATCTTGTGAGGTTTCCGGTTCCGCAACCCACTTCGAGCACGACGTCTTCGCCACTCAGCTCTGCGTAGCGGACGATTCTGCGGAGCAGAGCTCTGTCGATAACCATGTGCTGACCGAGCTTCATCTTCGTCGCCCCGCGAGGCAGCGAAGGATACCCTCGCACATCTTGAGGTGCATGAGGTAGTCGTCGAGCGCGTAAAGTAGCGCTCCCACTCTGTCGATCGTGACTTCCACGATCAGCTCATCCCCGCTCGCCCGGCAGCTGCACCACTCGGGATCGTCGACGCTTAAAGCCCTCGCAACGGCTTCGGCGTCGCGAATCTCAATCTTTAGGCGAGCATGGTACAGCAGAGCCTGTCCACCTCCTTGAGGAACTCCTCAACCTTGTCTGGCGGTATGTTCGCTCCGGCAGCAACTCTGTGTCCGCCTCCAACTCCTCCAACTTTCTCAGCTGCGAGCCTCATTACGTCGGCGAGGTTCAACCTTTCGCTCAGCTTCTCGGTCGTTCTGGCGGACACTTTCGCCTCCCCGTTCTTGACGTTGATCACCACGAGGGGTTTGTCACTGTAGAGATAGCGCGAAAAGACCGTCGCTATCGGTGAAGCCGACGGAGCATCCTTCATCACGAGATAGCGGATGCAGAAACCGTCTCTGACCTCCTTCTTTCTCCTGGAGAGTTCTTCGAGGAGCTGAGTCAGAAACTCCTCGTGAATTCTTAGAGCTTTTTCGAGGAACGTCGTGTCGCCGAGCAGCATCGCGAGAGCTACACTCATGGCTCCTGCCCTTCCGCAGGAGTTAACGACTTCCGTCAGCGTGGTAGCGCTCTTTATCGGCAGGTTGGTCAGCAAGATCTTTTTCCCGAAGACCTCACCGAACACACCCTCGTAGGCTCCGAGCTTGAGCATTCTGAGAGCTATGGCGTCCGCAAGCCTCTGCATCTCCTCGAAGCTCAACTCATCCACGTCCTTTTCTCCGCTCACCTTCACCTTGGATAGGAACTCGTCCAGCTCATCTTCGTTGCCGTAGAAGTCGAGGTAAGGTTCGAGGCTTGTCTGCAGAGCCTTTCTGAGCTTCCCCGACGGCAGGTTTATCCCCGTCCTCACTTCCACAACTCCCCTCTCCTTTCCCTCCCTCAGGATTTCCGCGTTCGGACCGCTGAACTTCTGTTTGTCTCCGAGAATTCCCAGAATCGCTATCGACGCCAGGTCTCTGTTCTTAGCGATCCCGTTGGCGAAAAAGTAAGCGACGCCGCTCGCAGACAGTTCGTACGTTCCGTCGAAGCCGAATAGGTGCGGATTCAGGTGGGCGAAGTTTCTGCGAGGTTTTATAGTTCCAACCGGAATGTGGTGGTCGAGGATTATCAGGTCCGTGTCGACTTCTGACATCTTGTCCGGATAAGCGCTACCCATATCCGCGAAAACGAGGAGCTCCCCTCTTTCGTACTCGAAGTCCTCATTTAGACCCTTCAGAAACGATATCTGGAACGTTTTGCCAGCCCTCAGCAGGGCTTTGGCTATTATCGCCCCAGCCGCTATCCCGTCGGCGTCGTGATGCGTGTAAACCCTGACGAAATCGTGCCTCGCGACTATGTTTGCAGCCTTCGCAGCCTCCCTCTTCAAGAGGTCAAGATCCGAGATTGAACTCGTCATGGACTACTCTAAGCGCGTTAACACCGTCCTTCGCATCGACAACGAAAGATATGTTGTACTCGGAGCAGCTCTGGCTGATCATTATCACGTTTATGCCGTTTCTGCCGAGGGCTGAGAAGACCTTGCCAGCTACTCCGGGCGTTCCAGCCATACCAGCCCCGACTGCGCTTATTACCGAGACGTTGTCTATCTTTTTAACGCCCGTTACCCCGTTTTCAAGACCCTTCAGAGCGTTGTAGGCTCTATCGGCATCCCTCGGGTCGACGACAATCGAGAGGTTAAGCTCCGAAGAGCTCTGGGCTACCATTATGACTCCGACCTTCTCTTCGGCGAGCCTTCTGAACACCTCCGCCATAATTTCGGCGAAGTCTATCCCCGCTCCGCTCACGTTGACTATGCTCGCTCTCTCTATCAGACTGAGAGCCTTGACGACGTCCCTCTTTTCCTCCGTCTCCTCCTTTATCACCGTTCCCGGGGCGTCGGGGTTGAAAGTGTTCTTTATTCTCACCGGTATCTTCTTCCTCATTATCGGTTCGAGAGCCCTCGGATGCAGGATCTTCGCTCCGAAATGCGAGAGCTCCATCGCCTCGATGTAGGAGATTTCGGGTATCACCCTGGCGTTCGGCACGAATTTGGGGTCGGCGGTCATTATTCCGTCGACTTCCTTCCACAGCCAGACCTCGTCAGCGTCAAGAGCTGCAGCTAGGATCGTAGCCGTGTAGTCGCTGCCACCTCTTCCGAGAGTCGTTATGCTACCGTCATCGGCTGCGCCTATGAATCCGGTGACTACCGGGACTGTCTTTTTCAGCGTCAGGAGGGGTTCGAGTCTGCTCCTTATTATGCTGTAAACACCCGGTATCGGCTTAGCTCTGCCGTAGTTCTTGTCCGTGATTATTCCCGCATCTCCGCCAGTCAAAGCGACGCTGTCCACGCCGAGGGAGATCAGCGTTGCGGAGAATATCGGAGCCAGAAGTCTCTCGCCGAAGGACACTATGTAGTCTTCGCTCCTCCTCGTCAGCTCTCCGAGGTAGCTTATTCCGAGTAGAACCTTTTCGAGTTCATCGAAAAGCTTTTCGAGAGTCGAAATGACTTTCTGCTTGATATCCTCGTTCCTCACTGCATACTCTACGGCTTCGTAGTGCTTTTTCATGAGTTCTGCGACGAACATCTTTATGTACCCGGCGGACGGCTCGCTGCTGCACTTGTAAGCCGCGTGCAGCAGAGCGTCCGTCACACCGGACATCGCGGAAACCACGACCACAATTTCATTATCGTTAGCAAACTTTTTGACGAGGTTGGCGCAGTGCAGTATGTTTTTTCCGTCCTTAACGCTTGTCCCGCCGAACTTCATGACGATTCTCATACCACCCAGCTTCGAGCCCCTCGCAATATAAGTTTTACAGCTGTTTTAGTGTGTGGGCGATTCTGTGGGCGGTTGTCAGAAAGCCCAGCAAGGCTATTGCCCAAAGACCCGCAACGATCGCGCTCAATCCGTAGAACTCGGCAGCCAAGAGGGATACCATGAGCAAAGCGAGCCTCGTGTCCCTGCCGCCTATCCCAACCTTGCACTCCGCCCCCTCGGCTTCAGCCATTACCCTCGATATGCTGACGCCGAAAGACCCGACGATTGCGAGCGAGCCGGGAAGCCAGAGCTCCTGCGGGTTGAGGTGTATAGCTCCGATTATCAGCGCTGCGTCGACGAACCTGTCGAACACCCTGTCTAAAAAGGCACCTCTCCTCGTAACCCTCCCCGTCATCCTCGCCAGATCGCCGTCGACGCAGTCGAGAATTTGTGCGACGAACACCAGAAGTGCGGACTCCCAGAAGTAACCCAGGGCGATCGGGATGGCTGCCAGAATGCCAAAGAGCGTCGCGAAGATCGTTACAGAATTAGGAGAGACGTTGAATCTTGCCAAAAACGACGCGATCGGGCGGGAAAACTTTCTATAGACTCTCTCCGTAAGGACGTACTCCCACTTCAGCATCGCAGCCACCCGGCTTTGCATCGTCGGTCCAAACAAATTTATTTTTTCCCCAGACGAGGCGTCGTAATGAAAGCAGTCATACTCGCAGCCGGATACGGTGGAAGGCTAGGAGAGCTCACCAAGGAAGTCCCCAAGGCTATGCTCGAAATCGGCGGAAAGCCAATAATTTACTACCATCTGAAAGTTCTGCACGGAAGAGTCGAGTCCATCGTAGTAGTTACGGGGCACAAGGCTGAGGTTCTGAGGAGTTACCTCGTCGAGAACTTCCCGGATTTCAACTTCGAATTCGTCCACAACGGGCTTTACAGGGTTACGAACAACATATACAGCCTTTACCTCGCCCTGAAGGTCGTGAACGACGGTTTTTACCTTCTGAACAGCGACGTCTTCTTTCATCCGGAGATCTTCGACCGCCTCGCGATCTCGTCGAAGGGCGGAGTGACGCTTTCCGTGGACACGACAAAGAAGCTCGGAAGGGAGGAGATGAAGGTAATAATAGAGGGAGACAGGATCATCAGGATATCGAAGGAAATCGACCCAGAAGTGGCGAGCGGAGAGTACATCGGAATAATGCGGGTCCCCGGCGATCAGGTTGAGGACCTTAAGGATCACACGAACATGGTGATGGAGAAGTTCGGGGCGAGGGTCTTCTACGAGGAGGCTGTGCAGTCCATGATAAACTACGGAGCCAGCGTGTACTTCGAAACAACTTCCGGTTTGCCGTGGATAGAGATAGATACTCCGGAAGAGCTGGAGATCGCGAGGAGAGAGATATACCCCAAAATTTATGACGCGCTCCCCGGGTGATCGATATGTACTTCGACTCCCACGTCCACACCGACGGTCTCGGGTTCAGCGAACTCAGGTTGATGGCTGAGAACGGCATAAGGTTCGTCTGTTCTCCCACGTACTTTCCAGTCCGCCCCCGCTTCGCGGAGACCATGGTCGACGTGATACGTAAAATGGTCGATTTTGAAGCTCCGCGCTGCCGGAGCGCTGGGATCGAGGCGACGATAGCCGTAGGTGTGCACCCGAGGTGCATTCCGCAGAATTACGGGAAAGTTCTTGATTTCCTCGAAGAGCACGAATGGTCCGCGTTCGGCGAGATAGGACTTGAGACCGGCGGAAAGGAGGAGGTAGAAGTCCTCAAGAAGCAGCTTGAAATCGCGAAGCGTAAGGACATCCCGTGCGTGATACACACGCCGAGGGCGAACAAGAGGGTTATTACGGAAAAAACGCTCGAAGTTCTGTCGAAAGTCGATTTTCCGCCGGAGAGGGCAGTAATAGACCACGTAAACTTCGAGAACCTCGACCTCGTTTTAAAAGAGGACTACATGATCGGTTTGACTATTCAGCCGGGAAAGCTGAGCGCGGAGGATGCGGCAAAGATAGTCGAGGAGCATGGAGCCGAGAGGTTCATGCTGAACAGCGACGCGGGATACGTCGACTCGGACTTTTTGAGCGTTGCGAGGGCTGCGAAGGTGGTGGGAGATGAGAGAGTGTACTTCAAAAACGCGAGAAAGTTCTTCTCGTAGACCTACGCTCGACGAGTACTTCATGGAGATAGCTCTCGTCGTCGCAAAGAGGTCGACGTGCCTCCGCCAGAAGGTCGGGGCTGTGATAGTCAAGGAAAAGCGCATACTCGCCACGGGTTACAACGGAGCACCCTCTGGCTTGCCGCACTGTGAGGAGGTCGGCTGCATGAGGGAGCTGCTGAGAGTCCCGAGCGGTGAGAGGATAGAGTTGTGCAGAGGGGTTCACGCCGAGCAGAACGCGATAATCCAGGCGGCGAAGTTCGGAATAAGCGTCGAGGGCGCGACGCTTTATTCAACGCACTGTCCCTGCATAACTTGTGCGAAGATAATCATAAACGCCGGAATAAAGCGGGTCGTATACGGAAAAGAATACTCCGACAGGAACGGTCTGAAGCTTCTGGAAGAGGCAGGCGTGGAGGTCTGCTATTTCCCCGCAGATTCGCTCCTCAAGTAAAAGATTGAACTCTAAAACGGCAACCGTTTTATAACCTCCCTCCTTTCCGTCCGCGTGAAGGTGAAGCTCGAACTCGGCGAGGTTGCGCGCATAAAGCTCAACAGACCCGAAAAGAAGAATGCCTTAGATAGCGAAATGCTCCAGGATCTGCGGAGGGCAGTCGACGAAGTTGCGAGCTCGGATGCGAGAGTTCTCGTGCTCAGCGGAGAGGGTGACACCTTCTGCGCGGGTCTCGATATCGGTCTGCTCACGAGTTTTGCCTCGATGGACGAGGAAGAATTCAGACAGGCGTTGGAGTTCGTTCAGAAGCTGATAATCGACATAAGAAACCTGGAGATTCCCATAATAGCGGCTGTGCAGCGCTACGCAATCGGCGGCGGAATGCAGCTGGCTCTCGCAGCCGACATACGCTTAGCCACTCCGGGAACTGTCTTCTATCTCAGAGAGCCTGAGTTCGGTATAATACCTGACATGGGCGCGCTCTACATACTTCCAAGGCTCGTCGGGGACGGCGTAGCTAAAGAGCTGGTTTTCACGAGGAAGAGGATAACTGCAGAAGAAGCAAAGCAGCTCGGACTCGTCAACGCCGTCTGCGAGGACCTCGAAAGCTGCGTCGACGAATACGTTCGTAAGATTCTCGAAGTCCCGAAGCACGTCCTTTCGGAAGCGAAGAAGGCGATCGAACATAGCTGGAACGAGAGTTTCGAAGAAAACATGAGGAGAGCTGCTGAAGCTCAGATGAGGTGCTTCAGAAAGCTCAAGGGACTTTGATGTCTCCGTACTTCTTAACGTAGTTGACGAGCCCGCCCTCCTGCAGTATCCTTATCATTACCTCCGGGAGTGGTTTCGACCTAACTTCAAAACCCTTCGTGATGTTTTTTATCACACCACTCGACAGATCGACTTCGAGCTCGTCGCCCGTCTCTATTCCGTCGGTGTCGGCTATCAGCACGGGCAAACCAACGTTTATCGCGTTTCTGTAAAATATCCGGGCAAAAGACTTCGCTATAACCGCAGAAACGCCCCTGGTTTTCAGAACGAGGGCTGCATGTTCTCTACTGCTGCCCATGCCGAAGTTCTTGCCAGCAACGACGAAATCGCCGGGCTGAACTTTTTCCGCAAACTCGGGGTCGGCATCCTCCATTGCGTGCTTCGCGAGCTCTTCGAGGTTGCTCCTGAGGTGGTAGTACCTGCCGGGCACGATGTGGTCGGTCGAGATGTCGTCGCCGAACTTCCAGGCTTTGCCCCTCAGCTTCATAGCTTTTCGAGCATCGCAAGTTTAAAATTGTTTCAGCCACTCCATAAATTACGATGCTCGAAAAGCTTCTACGCAGCGCAGAGATGCTGGCTAGGGAGCTCGGTATCGGAAGGATAGCGGTCATAACAAAGGAGGACATAGACAGAGAAGCTCATCCGGACATCATCGTAGCACCGAAGAAGTACGCCACCCTCCTCGACAGCGTAATTTACTACCTCGAAGAGAGCCCCGAGAGGGTCATAATGGAGAAGTTCTCGTACATGTACCGCACCCGCGAATACCTCGCAGCCTACATGTTTCTGAGCGGTTTTGAAGTTAGCGAAGCCGTGGTGGTAATCGATACCGAGTCGCTGAAGGGGGTAACGATCCTCGATCCATCTAAAAGCCACTTCCTGAAAGCTATAGAGAAGTGCGCGGAACGCGTGAATCCTCTCGCGCTCCGTGCAACGCTGATGGTTGCCATGAACATAGCATACAAGGGTAGGGAGGGAAAGAAGATAGGGACGGCTTTCGTCATGGGCGACGTGGAGGAGGTCCTCAAGAGGTCCAGCCAGCTGATCCTGAACCCCTTTCAGGGTCACAAGGAGAAGGATCGCGACATAAAGAACCCGGAAATCTGGGAAAGCGTCATGGAGTTCGCCCAGATAGACGGCGTTTTCGTGCTGGACGAGAACGGGCTGATAGTCTCCGCCGGAAGGTACATCGAAGCTTCGCCGCGCGACGTGGCGGCTAAGCTGAAGTACGGTCTGGGTGGGAGACACCTAGCCTGCGCGGCGATAACGAAGGAGACGGAAGCTATAGCGATAGTCGTTTCGGAGAGCGGGGGAGACGTAACGGTCTACAAGGACGGGGTGGAAGTGCTCCACATTCCTTCGATACTGTACTAAAAAATTTAAATGAGCTCTCCGATCTTCAGCGTGCGGTTCGTCTTCTTTATGCTCTCTTCCTTGCTCGCCGCGTTCATCATCGCCCTCACGGCATCTACGTTCTCCGGCACGACTATCGCTTCCTGATGCACAGCCTGCGTTATGAAGAGGTCGCTACCGTCCACGCCTATCGACTCCCTCCACACGACGTTCTCGAAGAGGTCGTAGCGCATGCGCAGCTCCCTCGCGAACTCCACGATCTTCGCTGTCGAGGTGAAGCCCTCGGCTGCCGAGACGAGCATTATGCGCGGCTCCTCTTCGAGCACAGCCTCCACGTCGGCTGGCGTGACTCTCTCCTTCATCTCGATGCAGAGCGAGTGGACGTGCATCAGCGTGGTGGGCAGCTTGAAAGCCATCGTCACTATATCTACGTCGGGCATTACGGTCTTCACGTCCGGTCCGTGGTGCGACGGCACGCTTACGGGATCGGGCATTATTCCGTTAACGAGACCCTTCTTGTCCTCCTTCGGGTCCACTACCCTGCGGAGCATCGTAGCCCTGACGCGACCGATCCTGAAGTTCTTCTTTATCGTGTAAATCAGCCTGCACAGCCCGGTTGTGTTGCAGCTCACGACCCTGACGTACCTCTTCCCGACGGCAGCCTCGTAGTTCGCCAGTGCGTTGAAGGAAACCTCTGCGACGTCCTTCTTCTCACCTCCCTGAAATATCGCCTTGACCCCGGCTTTCTCGTAGTACTTGGCTTTGTTCTCAGCCCCTACCTTGTTCGGACTGCAGTCGATTATCAGATCTACCTTCGGAAGCAGATCCTCGATGGTCCCGTGAACCTCTATACCAGCCTCCTCGAAGAGTCTGACGTTCTCCGGTATCGCCACGTAGAGGTCGTATTTTCTGGCTGCGAGCCTGGCTTCGAAGTCGGGCTTCGTTTTCGTAACTCCCACGACCTCCATGTCATCCTGAAGCGCTATCGCGTCCGCGACCCTCTTACCTATCGTTCCGTATCCGTTTACCGCGACCTTTATCATGGCTACCCCTCCAGCAGCACCCTGTGCCCGACGAGATCGATCTCGACTACCCTGCCATTTAACTCTTTGGACTCGCCGAGTATGTCAAAGAGCTTTACCTTTTCACCGCTCACGACTATCCGAACGACGTCTTCCATGACGAGCTCGCCGTTCAGAAACACCCTTGACTCGCACATGTGGAAAAGTTCGGTTGGGAGTATTTAGCCGTTCCGAGGTCAGTAACCTATGGAGGTGTATATCTTCCAGAGGCGTTCGGTTATCTCCTCCTCGTCTACGATCAGCCCCGTCCGGATGCTCTCGCGGAGTTTTCTCTCCATGTGCTCTTCGAACACTTTCGTAAGCCTCTCCTGAACCGCGAGATACTTTTCGACGAACTCCGGAACTTTCTCCGCTATCCTCCTCTCCTCGACGAACTTCGTGTGTATGTTCCCCTTCACGAACTCCTCATCGTGGAGCACAGCCAGGTGGAAGGGTATGTTCGTCGTCACGCCGACTATTATATACTCCATAAGCGCCCTCCTAGCCCTCGCCACGACCTCGTCCCTGTTCTCTCCGAATACCGTGAGCTTCGATATCATCGGGTCGTACTCCTCGGGAATTCTGCAGCCTATGTGCACGGCGCTGTCAACTCTCACGCCTATCCCGCCCGGACTGCGGTAGTAGTCGATCGTTCCACTCACCGGCACGAAGTTCACGGGATCTTCTGCGTATATCCTGAACTCCATCGCGTGCCCGCGGATCTTGATGTCCTCCTGATCGTGCCTCAGCTCCTCGCCGGCTGCGATAAGTATCTGATACTTCACGATGTCCACACCCGTCACGACTTCCGTCACAGTATGCTCGACCTGAAGTCGGGCGTTTATCTCGAGGAAGTAGAACTCACCGTCTTCGTATAGGAACTCGAAAGTCCCCGCGTTCGTGTAGCCTATGCTCTTCGCACCCTTTACGGCTAACTTTCCTACCCTCTCCCTGAGCTCCTCGTTCAACGCTGGAGACGGAGATTCCTCTATCACCTTCTGGTGCCTCCTCTGGATGCTGCACTCCCTCTCTCCGAGGTGTATAACGTTCCCGTACCCGTCAGCGAGTACCTGCACCTCTATGTGCCTCGGTTTGTCAAGATACTTCTCCATGTAAATCGTGGGGTCGCGGAAGAACTTCTCGCCCATTCTTCTGGACTTCTCGAATGCGCTCTGCAGCTCCTCCTCGCTCCGGACCACGGATATTCCTATTCCTCCCCCGCCGCCGGAAGCCTTTATTGCGACCGGGTAGCCGATCCTCTCAGCCCACTTGTAGGCGTCCTCCAAACTTTCCAGCGGGGGAGAACCCGGAACCACCGGAACTCCCGCTTCGGACATCCTCTTCCTAGCTTCAACCTTCGAACCGGAAATCCTCAGAACCTCCGGCGACGGACCCACGAAAACTATCCCCTCCTCCTCACACCTCTCAGCCATCAGCGGGTTCTCGGACACGAAGCCGTATCCGGGATGTATAGCTTCGGCTCCGCTCTTCTTCGCGATATCTATTATCTTCTCGATGTTTAGGTAGCTGTCCTTCGGGTCGGCTTCGCCTATGAGGTAAGCCTCGTCCGCGTAAAACCTGTGCAGAGCCCTTTCGTCGGCTTTGCTGTAGATGGCTACGGTCTCTATTCCGAGCTCTCTGCAAGCCCTCATCACCCTGACCGCTATCTCTCCTCTGTTCGCCACGAGTATCTTCCTGAACATCCGAAAACGCTCAGGATTCCGGAATTTAAGCGTTACCGGGCTCTTAAAATACGTATAAAACTCGTATTTCGCTCAGATTAAGTATCCGGCTTAGTATCCGAAGCCATTACTTGAGAGCTGGATATATATCAGCTAATGCCGAAACACCTCTACGCAACTTCGACTCCCCCTACTCCAGGACCTTTAACTGCCTAAACTTTCCCAGCACCTCGCCCAGTTCGAGACCCCTGGCGAAAGTCTCCTCGTCTATCTTGCCGTGCACTTCCTCAGCTTTGAAGAACCTCCAGCCGGCGTAAGCTACGCGAACGGCTAAGTACGGCTCTGCTCCAAAAATCTTCGAAAATTCTACGAGTTCTTCGAGTTCGCCCTTTTTCACGTGCAGAGGTAACTTCCTCCGCATCTTCACCTCGAACGCCAGAACTCGCTTACCGTCGCTGGCTACGATGTCCGGCGAGGGGTAACTCATGGAGCCGCTACCAGCAACTCTCACCGCTGCGAAACCGTTCCTCCAGAGCTCCTCAAGCAGCTCCCTCTCGAAGTTCGTCCCCTTCCTCTTCACTTTACCTTCCTCGGATCGACTATCTCGCCATATATCGCTGATGCAGCAGCCACGGCGGGATTTGCAAGGTATATTTTACCCTCGGGACTGCCCTGTCTCCCAACGAAGTTCCTGTTAGACGTCGACAGACTGACCTCGCCGCTCGCTATGAGTCCAAAGCTTCCGCCCATGCAGGGACCGCAGCACGGGTACTCCACTATCCCGCCGGCTTCGACGAACACGTCTATGAGCCCGTCCTTCAGGGCTCTAATGTACTCCCTCCTGCTTGCCGGAATTACGATGAGACGAACGCCCCTCGCGACGCTCTCGCCCTTCAGAATTTCGGCTGCTATTTTGAGGTCCTCGTACCTCCCGTTCGTGCAGGAGCCTATGAAGATCTGATCGACCCTCACACCTTCAACCTCGCTAACGCCGACAACGTTGTCAACGCTGTGCGGCTTCGCAACCTGCGGCTCGTCGGGGGCTTCTACGTTTACCACCTCAAATTCCGCGTCTTCGTCGCTCCTCACAAGCTCCCCCTCGAACTCCCTTCCGACCTCTTTTAAGTATTTCAGCGTAACCCCGTCCGGTTCGACTATTCCGGTTTTCCCTCCCATTTCGACAGCCATGTTGCACATCGTCAGCCTGTCGGACATCCCGAGTTTTTCTACGACCTTTCCGGCGTATATGCAAGCCTTGTAGTTAGCTCCGTCGGCTCCCACTGTTCCTATTATCTTCAGAACGATGTCCTTGCCGTAGACGAATTTTCCGAGCTTCCCCTCAACTTCGAACCTTACAGACTCAGGCACCCTGAACCACAGCTTTCCGGTCGCGAGCACGAAACCCATGTCCGTCGAGCCGACGCCGGTGGCGAAAGCTCCGAGAGCTCCGTACATGCAGGTGTGGCTGTCTGCTCCCACAACGAGCATCCCTGGCAGAACGTGGCTCTCTACCATTAGCTGGTGCGCTATGCCACCTCTGATGTCGTAATTCAGAATCCCCTGCTCCTCTGCGAACTTCCTCAGCATCTTGTGAGTCTCTGCAGCCCTAACGCTGTCGGCTGGGGACTGGTGGTCGAAAGCCATCACCACTTTGCTGGAGTCCCAGACTTTCGCATCCTCGCCGGCTATTTCGCGCAGCGCCTTTATAGCGAGCGGAGAAGTTATGTCGTGCATCATAGCCAGATCAACGTTCGCCATCACGAATTCGCCAGCTTTTACGTCTTTACCCGAAGCTCTGGAGAATATCTTCTCAACTATCGTTTTACCCATACTCGGCGTAGGGCACCGCGATTTAAAGACTTCCAGAAAATTTTAAATTGTTTCCCCCGTCTGCAGCGGTATGAAGGAGCAAGCAGAAGTCCGACAGCTCCGCGAAGGGGGTTACATAGTCATCGATGACGAACCATGCGAAATTGTGAGTATCTCGGTCAGCAAGCCGGGAAAGCACGGGGCTGCGAAGGCTAGGATCGACGCAATAGGGATCTTCGACGGGCAAAAGAGGAGCATAGTCCAGCCCGTAACAGCTAAGGTTTACGTGCCGATAGTCGAGAGGAAGAGAGCCCAAATCGTGAGCGTCAGCGGCGACATCGCGCAGCTCATGGACTTGACGACCTACGAAACCTTCGAACTTCCTATTCCCGATGAGCTGAAGGACAAACTCCAGCCGGGGGACGAAGTCATCTACCTCGAATCCATGGGTAAGAGGAAGATCGAGAGAAGGGGCTAATGCACATAGACTCACACTTTTCCCTTGCAAATTCGAGCGTTGAGGAGGCTGACTACGTAATTTACGGAATACCTTACGACTCTACACAGAGCTACCGCTGCGGTTCTCGATTCGCTCCGGCAGCGATAAGACAGGCGAGCTGGAACCTTGAAAGCTACTCCGTCTACTTTTCGTTCGACCTTTCAGGAGTAAGGTTCTGCGACGCTGGCAACGTAAACTGCGACGGGAGCTTCGATAAAATAGCGAGGAGAGTCGAGGAGTTTGTCTATGGCATCAAAGCATTCCCTATAGCCCTCGGCGGGGAGCACACGGTCAGCTACGCTGCGAGCAAAAAGTTCAGGGATGCGACGTTCCTTTCGCTCGACGCACACTTCGATCTGCGTGATGTGTTCGACGACTCGAAGCTCAGCCATGCATGCGTGGTGAGGAGAATTTACGAGGAGGGCAGCAACGTCGTCATAGCGGGAGTCAGAAGCGGGAGCGTAGAGGACGTGGAGTTCGCCAAAAGGAACGGGATCCCCTTCTTTCCCCCTTGGAAGTTCGAGATCGAGGAGATTGTGAAGGAGCTGGGCGACGAAGTCTATCTGTCCGTCGACATGGATTTCTTCGACCCTTCCTTCGCTCCCGGCGTTTCCTCGCCGGAGCCATTTGGTCTCACGCCGCTTCACTTTCTGAAACTACTCGAAAGGATAGCTGACAGAATCGTCGCGCTCGACGTAGTCGAGGTGATCCCCGACGAGAACCACGTCACCCAGACACTCGCAGCCAAGTTGGTGTTCGAAGCCGTGGCGGCGAGGGAAACGAAAATTTGACCTACGCGCTACTCGAAAACATGAGGGTCGAGTCCTACTCCTTCGGCAGAATAAAGATAGAGGGTAAGGAGTACACGAGTGACGTCATAGTCGGGAACGACTTCGTGAAGTCCGGCTGGTGGAGGAAGGAGGGGCACAGGGTTCAGATGGACGACATCGCAGAAATATCCAGCGCCGAACCAGAGGTCGTGATATTTGGAACCGGAGCAAACGGTAGGGTAAGCGTGGACGATGACGTCATAGAATTCTTCAAGCGTAAGGGGTGTGAAGTTATCGTCACTAAAACGCACGAAGCCGTCAGAATCTTCAACGAACTCGTCGGGAAGAGAAGAGTCGTCCTCGCAGCCCACCTCACGTGTTAGTCTGGAACCTTCAGGCTGCCGGTCTGTCGGCAATACCGTTAAATACACCGAGCGTACGGGAGTTAGGGGATCGCCATGGGCTGGAAGTCTCACGGGTTCAGGTTCAAGTCTGGAAGGAAACTGAGGAAGAGGGTGAGGGAGAGGGGAATAAAGATCAGGAAGTTCCTCCAGACGTTCGAAATCGGGCAGCTCGTACACATAGACATCGAGCCCGCCTCTCAAAAGGGAATGCCTCACCCGAGGTTTCAGGGCAGAACCGGCAGGGTTGTGGGACAGAGGGGAAGGGCTTACATAGTCGAGATACGCGACGGGAACAAGAGAAAACTGATATTCGCCCGACCGGAACACCTCAAGCCGGCGGGTGGCTAAGATGTTCAAAGAGGTTCTTGAGTTCGAATATATAACGATAGCTGAGGCCAAGGAGATAATGGAGGAGATAGCGAAGAGGCGGCAGGAGGTAGCGGAGCTGACATTCGAAAGTAGGAGGGCTCTCCGCCATCTGAGGAACTTCGCAAAGATGCCGGCTGAGCAGGCGAAGAAGCTCGTCGAGGAGCTCATGAAGCTTCCGCAGGTCGGGAGAAAAGATTTAGCTGTAAAGCTTGCAGACATACTCCCGAGAGTTCCGGACGAAGTTAGGATTATCTACGCGAAGGAAGACGTGACGCTGACCCCCGAGCAGATCGATGAGATACTGGAGGTCATAGCGAAGTACAGACTGTAGTTCAAAAATAATTATATAGTAGCTCAACTATTTTGGTTGCGATGGAGAAGGCTGCCGAGAAGACAGAGTCTAAGGAGAAGTTCGAGGATTACGCCTACATAATCGACTTTCTTCCCTACGGACATCCTGACGACAAGCGACCGATCCACAAGAGGGAGCCGCTGGCTCAAGTTGTGGGGGAGAAGTACTTCACACTCCTTGAGGTCAGCATAAGGAGGGGAAAGAATCCCCTCGTCGGTGACAGGGTTTACATAGGGAAGGGGGAGAGGGACGTCGTCTTCAGGATAAAAAGAAAGCTCAGATACGACGAGTTGACCCCCACAGCCAGAGCCGAGCTCCCTTACGTTCTGGAGCAGATAGTCAAGGAGCAGGAGAAGAGGTTCGTCGAGTTCTTCAATAAGGCAGCTCCGATAACGACGAGAATGCACCAGCTCGAACTGCTGCCAAAGATCGGAAAGAAGACCATGTGGGCGATTTTGGAGGAGAGGAAAAAGAAACCCTTCGAGAGCTTCGAGGATATAGCGAAGAGAGTTAAAGGTCTGCAGCATCCGGAAAAGCTTATAGTCGCTAGAATACTCTACGAGCTGCAGAATCCCGAGACAAAGTACAAGCTCTTTACCGCCTAATCTCGAATTTTTTTCTCAGCTATTTTTAAAGCTTGCAGTATCGACCTTGGATACAAATTTGCCGAAAACGATATATATGTTAATAGTACTCAAATACGTATGGTTGCGGAATTATTCGAAAAGACTTTGAAGCCCGAGAAGGTTGCACTACTCTGGCACAAATTCTACAGGGGGAAGATCGAAATACTGCCCAAGTGCGCCATAAGAGGTCTCGAAGACTTCAGCGTCTGGTACACTCCCGGCGTCGCTGCTCCGTGCCGCGAAATAGCGGAAAACGAGGAGAAGGTCTACGAATACACCAACAAGTGGAACACGGTCGCGATCGTCAGCGATGGTTCCCGGACTCTCGGCTTGGGCAACATCGGCGCTCATGCGGCGCTGCCGGTTATGGAGGGAAAAGCTCTCCTCTTCAAGTACCTCGGAGGGGTCGACGCATTTCCAGTCGTTTTAGCGGAGCAGAACGCTGATAAGATAGTCGAAGTCGTCAAGGCGATATCGCCGTCCTTCGGCGGAATAAACCTTGAAGACATATCGACGCCGAAGTGCTTCTACATCCTCGAAAGGCTGCAGAGGGAGCTCGATATACCTGTATGGCACGATGACCAGCTCGGGACAGCTACAGCTACGCTTGCAGCCCTATACAACGCTCTGAAGATAGTCGGAAAGGAGCTTTCCGATGTTAAGATAGCGCTGATCGGAGCCGGAGCCGCAAACATCGCGACTTACAGGTTACTGAAAGCCGCCGGAGCAGATCCAAAAAGGATGTTCGTCGTCGACAGCGGAGGAATTCTGCACAGGGGTAGAAAGGACTTAGAGGCTGAAAAGGAGAACCCGTACAAGTGGCAGCTCTGCCTCGAAACGAATGCCGAAGGCAGAACAGGGGGAATAGCGGAGGCTATGAAGGGCGTAGACGTCGTAATAGCAGCAAGTAGACCCGGACCCGGGGTTATAAAGAAGGAGTGGGTCGCGGAAATGAACGACGACGCGATAGTCTTCGCGGAAGCCAACCCCGTGCCGGAGATATGGCCCTGGGAGGCTAAGGAGGCTGGTGCGAGGATAGTCGGAACGGGCAGGAGCGACTTCCCGAACCAGATAAACAACTCCCTCGTGTTTCCAGCTGTCTTCAGGGGGGTTTTTACCGTTAGGGCGAGAAAGATAACAGACGAGATGTGCATCGCCGCTGCGAAAGCATTGGCGGCGTACGCTGAGAGAAAGGGGCTTAGCGAGGACTACATCATCCCGAAGATGACGGACAGCGACGTTTATCCGGAAGTAGCTACGGCTGTGGCTTTGAAAGCCGTAGAGCAGGGAGTGGCTAGGCTTAAGCTGAGCGAGGAGGAGATATACGAGGAGGTCAGCAGGATAATAGGAGAAACCCGGGCGAAGCTCAGACTTCTGATGGAGGTCGGATTTATAAGCCCTCCGCCAGACGCCGCCCGATGATCGTTGCGCTGCTCGGAGGAACCGGCAACCTCGGCAGGGGGTTAGCTCTGAGGCTCTCACTACTCGGCTACGATGTAGTCGTCGGATCGAGGAGCGCGGAAAAAGCTGCAAAGATTGCAGCGGAGTATGCGAGCGTGTCTGGAGCAAACGTTAGGGGTGTTACGAACAGGGAGGCTGCGAAACTCTGCGACGTGGCAATATTTACCATACCGTGGAGGCATGCGTTCGCGATAGCTGAGTTGCTGAGGGATGAGCTGAAAGACAAAGTGGTCGTTTCACCCCTCGTCCCGATGGAGAAGAAGGGAGAGAACTTCACCTACATCCGCCTCCCGGAAGGCTCAGCGGCAGAAAAGCTCGCGAGTATCCTCGACAGCAGGGTTGCAGCAGCGTTTCACTGCGTCCCTGCAGCCAGATTTGCGAACCTCGAAGAGAAGGTGGACTGGGATCTGCCGGTCTGCGGGGACGAGGAAGCTAAAGACGTCGTAGTCGAGATCGCAAGCGGCATGGGTTTCAGAGTCCTCGACGCTGGACCTTTGAGCAACGCGTCGCTCCTGGAATCCCTGACCCCGCTGATCTTGAACATAATGCGCGCGAGCGGGATTTCGAGAGAGCTGACTGTCAGGTTCGTTTAATTTAAAAGCAGCCCCGGCAAATTTTTGTCATGCGAATTCACCCTCTCTGTCCCTCCTGCCTGCTCAACCGCGTGTATTACGAGGCTAAGCTAGTAACGGACGATCCCGAGACACTTTCGCGATGTGTGGATGAAGCACTGAAGATTCTCGCATCGGAATTCTCTCTGAAGCCCGTGAACGCTCATCTGGCTACTAAGCTGCACCGCAGGGTCTACGAAATCTTGGGCTGCGAAGACCCCTACAGGAGCGTCAAGAGTTTCGCGAACGAAGTCGCCCGCAGAGTGGTCGCTGTGGCGGAGAAGGTAATCGAGGAGGCTCGGGATAAGTTCAGGGCTGCTGTGAAGGCTGCCATAATTGCCAACAATTTTGATTACGGCGTTATGGGGCATGAAGTAGTTGACAGAGAGTTCGAGGAGTTCTTCAGGAAAAGGATGCGCGAGGAGTTCGCGATCGACGACGTGGATAGACTGAAGGAGCTTTCCGGCGGGAAGGTTGTATACCTAACAGACAACGCGGGCGAGATCTTTTTCGACGCTTTGCTGATGAGGGAGCTGAAGAAGCGGTGCGAGAAGCTCAGCGTCGTTGTGAGAGGGAGACCGATCCTCAACGACGCTACGCTCGAAGATGCGAAGCTTGCGGGAATCGACAGAATAGCGGACGAGCTTCTGACTAACGGAATGGGCGCGATAGGTATAATTTTCGAGGAGCTACCTCCAAATACTATCAAAAGGCTTGAGGAGGCGGATCTTATCGTGGCGAAAGGCATGGCTAACTACGAGTGTTTGTCAGAAGCTGAGTTCAGACCCATAGCTTTTCTGCTGACGGCGAAGTGCGAGCCCGTAGCCGAGAGTCTCGGGGTCCCGAAGGGGAGCATGGTCGTAAAGGTGGTCGAATGAGGGAGAGGGCGCTGATAGATCTCTTCGCAGCCATGGAAAAGCTCAGAGGACCGTCCTACGAGTGCAGGTATTATCCCTGCCACTTCGAGGGACAGGACTGCTCCCTCTGCTTCTGCCCCTTCTACCCGTGTTTCATCTACCGGCTCGGCGGAGATTTCGTAAGGTCTTCAAAGGGCTCCCTCGTCTGGAGCTGCAAGAACTGCAGGTGGGTGCACGAAAAGGAGAGCGTCGAGGAGATAGTCACCTACTTCTCCTCCTTTCCGCGGCAGAGGCTCGTCGAGGAGGACTGGTACTTCTACAGCAGAGCTCTGCAGGAGATAATCTTCGGCGAGGAGCTGGGGGAGTGGATAGGGGCTAGCTACAGTCTGGTGAAGGCCAACATGGGAAGATCGCCGAGCGGTGAGTGCATAGCGCTTTTGGTGAAGATGTGCGACTTCGACATCGTGAGTGTCAGGGAAGTAAGGGTGGCCGGCGAAGAGGGCATTCTCGTGCCCGTAAAGAGGGGAGACAAGCTGCTCGGAATACACGAAGGGTGTCCATGATTCTCACAACTTCGAGGAAGCCGAGCAGGAGGACGAGGAGTCTCGCGAAGGCTCTCGCAAGGTTTGCGAACTGGAGGTACGTGAACAGGGGGAAGATGAGCCTCGAAGACATCGCGAAACTTTCGAGCGATTTCGCGATAATATCCGAAATAAAGGGGAATCCAGCCTTCATAACGTTCTACCGCATGGCTAAGCCGTTCTTGAGGATAAGCTTCACGGTCAGTAACGTCAGGAAGGTCAAGATGGACGACAGTCCGGCGGTATTTGTCGGAAAAGCTCCTTTCGACCCCCTGCTTATAAACGCGATCCCGCAGAGCGAGGCGGGTCTGAAGTTCGCCAGGAAAGTCGACTTTCCGAAGAAGGTTGTGGTGAAGAAGGACAGGCTGCTGTTCCTTTACGGGGACGAACTAGTCTTTTCCATGAGGATAATCAGGATAGAGAAGCTGGGCTAAGGTTATTAACTTCGAAGCGCATGAGCAGCATGATCGGCAGGTTCGTCTACTGCGGAAGAATCTACGAGGGGAGCTTCGAAATCGACGGCGAAGTTCTGGTCTACGATGGCGAAGAGATTCTGCTCGAATTCGTCAAGTTCCTGCCACCCGTGATGCCGAGCAAGATAGTAGCCGTGGGCTTGAACTACGTAGACCACGCAGCCGAGCTGAACATGCCCATTCCCGACGAGCCGATAATATTCCTCAAGCCTCCGAGCGCGGTCATCGGCGATGGCGACCCCATACTGCTGCCGGATGTTGGAAGGGTGGACTACGAGGGCGAGCTTGCGGTCGTGATAAAGAAGAAGTGTAGAGACGTGAGAGACACCGAGGACGTTATTCTAGGCTACACGTGCTTCAACGACGTGACTGCGAGAGAGATTCAGGCTAAAGACGTTCAGTGGACGAGGGCGAAGAGCTTCGACACCTTCGCACCCATCGGTCCCTACGTAGCTGAGATCGACCCGAAGGGGCTCGAAATCGTCACGAGGTTGAACGGTAAAGTTGTGCAAAAGTCGACGACGGCTAACATGATCTTCGACGTCTACGAGCTCGTCTCCTTCGTCTCGAAGGTCATGACCCTCTACCCGGGGGACGTGATAGCCACCGGAACGCCAGCCGGCGTAGGGCAGCTGAAGCCCGGAGACATGGTGGAAGTCGAAATAGAGAAAATCGGCGTGCTGAGGAACAGAGCTGTAAAGCAGGGGAAGAATTTCACGTGCGTCTGCTAGACTATCTCACCTATCTTCGAGCAACCGTAACGCGAGAGGTCTTCGTCCGAGGTAACGATGATAGCCGTAGCCGGACAAGAGCCGTCAACTTCAACTTCTGCCCTTCCACCGGCGAGAGAGGCTGCGTAGCTCGCGACAGCCTTAACTCCGTCACTCTTCACTGGAAAAACTCCGCTCGCCTCTCCGCTCTTTCTCAGCGAAACGATCCTTTTGACACCTTCGACGCTCGGGAGATCTTCGAGTCTGACGTCTCTCCTCACGAGCTTGCCCCAGAGGTATATCGAGTCCCCCCTCCTCGGCTCGTTTCTGAACCGCATGTCCCTGATACCGACGAGCGTTGCCGCGAAGAAGCTTTGTCTGGTGTCGAAGACCTCTTCGCAGCTCGCGAGAAAGACTTTGGCTTTCATCCTCTTGCCCACCGCGGATGCGAAAGTTCTGCAGAACCTGCGGGAGTAGTCGAAGTCGTTGCCCGTGACGACTGCTATTACCAGCGGTTCAACGAACCTGCACTCCGCCTCGACGAAAAGTTGACTCGCCATAACCTCTGCAACGAGCGACAGCTCCGCTTTCTCGTCGAGTCCCATCTCTCCGACGCCGGCGTAGCTGACGTTTACTACGGAGATAGAGAGCATATTGCCCAGATCCACGTTGACGGCGTCCCTCTCAACGAAGACGTCGAAAGTCTTCACGGGCAGCGAGGGTTTGAAGTAGAACCCGAGGTTCTCGATGAGAGCGAAATACACGGCGAGAGCAGATCTAACGACTTCCGAGCGCGAGGAAAGCGTCCTCCTCGCAACCTCGTCGAGCTTTTTCAGGACATCCTCGCTCAGCCTGATAGCCACGGGCTTCATACTTCGAGAGCTTTCCCCACGTAAGCTATGTTTGTTGCTGTCGATACTGCAGAAAGTCCGCTCAGCTTGCAGACTTCGAGGGCTGAGTCGAGGATCGCAGCCTTAGAAGCGACGAGCGGTATTCCGGAGCGAACACATTTCATCGCTATCCCCCTCGAAATCCTTCCTGAAAGGATCAGGAAGCTCTTTCTGAGGTCTTCTCCAGCCTTCAACGCTGCGCCGATCGCTTTATCGACGGCTGTATGTCTTCCAACATCGTATCTCAGATGCACGTCATCTCCGACGACCGCGGCGACGTGGTAACCCCTCGTCCGCTTGTACTCCTCTATGTCGAGCATCTGGAGAGCTTCGATGACGTCGCCGAGTTTGAACTTCCTTCCAGCCTCGACCTCCGGGATTTTCTCGTTCTGCCTGTAAACCCCTATGCAGCCGGAGCTTCTGACTTCGACGGGAGGAATTTTGCTCTCGACGACCACCGTGACGCCGTAGGCGCATATCGAATACTCGAACTCGTCCAGACTCTTTGCCAGACCCTCGGAGATCACGAAACCGACTACGAGGTCTTCGATGTCCTTTGGAGTGCACATTATCCTTAGCGGCACCTCGTTCACGAAGAGCGTTATCTGCGACTCCCGCGCTATTTCGAGCCTTTCGCCGATCTCGACTATCACACAGCAACTTTTCCCGTCTGCAAAAAACTCTTATTCTTCGCTCCCGAAGCGCTGGCATGGGTAGAAGAGCCGTCGTCGACCGGCGGAAGTGCGCCTACTGCGGAGCCTGTGTAGCTGTCTGCAACCTTTTAGCCAACGAGCTCGTCGAGACTTTCCTCGAAATCCGCGAGAACTGCAACGGTTGCGGCGTTTGCGTCAAGGTCTGCCCGGTCGGCGCACTCAGCGTGGTGGAGGTGTAGCTCATGTACGACGTTGTCGTCGTAGGAGCGGGACCGGCTGGGAGCATGACCGCAAAAACAGCGGCTGAGGAAGGTCTCAGGGTTCTGCTCGTCGAAAAGAGGCAGGAAATCGGTGTTCCGGTGAGATGCGCCGAGGGAATAAGCAAAGAAGCGCTTTCTAGGTTCTTCGAAATCGACGACAGGTGGATAGCTGCGGAAGTTATCGGTGCAAAGATATACGCCCCGGACATGACGGAAATAGTCATGAGCGAGGAGAGGGCTGGAAACGAGGTCGGTTACGTGCTTGAGAGGAAGATATTCGACCGGGCAATAGCCAGAATGGCTGCGAAAGCGGGAGCGGACGTTTACGTCAAGACGACTTTCGAGGGTTTTGAGCGAGCAGACGAAGGACTGCGCGTCAAACTCAGGCGCGTCGGCGAGGAGTGGGAAGTCGAGACAAAGATACTCGTGGGCGCGGACGGCGTTGAAAGCAGAGTGGGTAGGATGGCTGGGATAACGAAGACCCTGAAACTCAGCGAGATCGAGAGCTGTGCGCAGTATCTGATGACGGGTCTCGACATCGACCCCGACTACACGTACTTCTACGTCGGTCGAAGCGTAGCCCCTGGAGGCTACGCGTGGATATTTCCGAAGGGTAACGGTTCGGCTAACGTAGGCTTGGGAGTTCTGCCCTCTATGGCTGAGAAACCGGCTAAAGCGTACCTCGACGAGTTCGTTGCGAGGATGGGGCTTAACGGAAAGGTGGTCGAATTCGTAGCCGGTGCTGTGCCCGTCTACGGAGAGATCGAGACGGCGGTTGCGGACAACATCATGCTGGTCGGCGATGCCGCATATCACGCGGACCCCATTACGGGAGGGGGAATAGCGAACGCGCTCGCGGCGGGTTATCATGCGGGGAAGGTTGCAGCCGAAGCCGTTAAGAGGGGCGACTTCAGTAAGGACTTCCTCCGCAGGTACGACGAGCTCTGGAAGAAGGACTTCGGCTGGAAGCTGAGGAGGAACAAAAAGCTTCAGGAGAAGTTCCTGAAGATGGACGACGCCACCCTGAGCAAGCTCGCGAGGAGCTTAGCCGGAAAAAATCTGAAGGAGATGAGCGTCAGGGCTATAGTCGTCGAACTTCTCAAAGCTCACCCGAAGCTTCTGTGGGACCTCAAAGACCTCTTCATATGACCAGAACTTTTTTGATTCCCCTCTTCGCCAGCGCGACTCCGCTCGAATTCCTCCCCTGAACGGGCAACCCCTTCGTTGCAACTCTGATGCAGTAGCCGTCCGGCGTAAAGGCGATCAGCTCCTCTCCCTCAAACTCGACCGCAACGAGCTCGCCAGTTTTCTCGGTTATCCTGTGCCCTATTACTCCGGTTGCGCCTCTCGAAACCTTTCTGAACTCTTCGAGCGGTGTCCTCTTTCCGTAGCCGTTCGCAGTCACAGTTATGACGTGTTCGCCGTCGCCGCAGGCTAAGCTGACGACTTCGTCGCCGTTCTTCAGCTTAACACCCACAACCCCCCTCGCCGTCCTTCCGTACTCTGGCACCTCGTCGACGCTCGTCCTCACAACCTGCCCTTTGCGGGTCGCTATGAGCAGCTCTCCTCCCCTAACGAGCTTGACGTCCGCTATCTCTGCCGAAGAAGCCCTTATTCCGGCTCTCTTCGCGTTCTCGAACTCCTCCACTCTGACCCTCTTGACGTAGCCGTCGGGCGACACCATCACCACGCTACCCTCGAAGCTGCGAAATCCCAGCACAGATACGACCCTATCACCGTTTTCCAGCCTTATGAATTTCTTCAGCGGCGCACCTCTGGCGCTCCTTTCAGCCCTCTGTATTTCCGAGGCGTTCACCCAGAAGACCTTCCCGCTGTTGGTGAAGATCAGCAGCTTATCGAGCGTGCTGCAAACGGTCGCAGCCGCGACGCTCATTCCGAAGTTCAATCCAAGCCCGCCCCTGAGCTGCAGCCTGAACTCGTCCAGCGGGACCCTCTTCGCGAAACCGTCGTCGCTTACGGCAACGATGCACAGCTCCTCGCTTACGAGGTCGCTCTCGCTTATCTCCTCCGCCTCCTCCAGTATCTGGGTCCTCCTCTCGTCCCCGTATTTTTCCTTGATCTCCTCAAGCTCCCTCAGGAGTATCGCGTCGACCTTCTTAGCGTCGGCGAGTATAGATTCGAGTTCGAAGATCTTTTTCCTGAGCTCCTCATACTCCTTTAAAAGAGCGTCTATCTCGATAGCCGTAAGCCTCTGCAGCCTCATCTGCAGCACGGCGTTAGCCTGCTCCTCGCTTAGGGAGTACCTGTCGATCAGAGCTTTCCTAGCCTCCTCAGGCGTTTTGCAACTTCTTATTAGCTGTACGGCGTTGTCGAGATCTTCAACGATCCTCTTCAGACCCTCGACTACGTGTAACCTCTTTCTCGCGTTCTCAAGTTCGAACCGCGTCCTCCTTTTTATGACCTCCCTCCTGTGCTCGACGAAGGTTGCTATCATCTCCTTGAGGTTAAGTATGCGCGGCTCGTTGTCGACGAGTGCCAGATTTATTATCCCGAACGTCGTCTGCAGGTTCGAGTATGCGTAGAGTTTCTTGATGACGATCTCCGCATCGCTCGCATCGCGAAGCTCGATTACGACCCTTATCCCCTCCCTGTCGGACTCGTCTCTGACGGCTTTTATCTCCTCTATTTTCTCCCTAGCCAGCTCGGCTATCTGCTCCACCAGCCGGGCTTTGTTGACCATGTAAGGAACTTCCCTGATGACGACGTTCTTTCCCTCTATCTCAACCCTGCCCCTTACGGTTATTTTTCCCCTTCCGGTTTCGTACGCCTCTTTTATTCCTTCAACGCCGACGATAACTCCGCCGGTCGGGAAGTCCGGACCTCTTACAAACTTCATGAGCTCTTCAACGCTACAGTCTGGGTTTCTTACATAGTACGCTATAGCGTCACAAACTTCCGAGAGGTTGTGCGGCGGTATGTTGGTAGCCATTCCAACGGCTATGCCGCTGGAGCCGTTTATCAGAAGGTTCGGAATCTTAGCTGGTAAGACGACCGGTTCCTTGAGTGTGGCGTCGAAGTTGGGAAGGAAATCCACGACGTCCTTGTCTATGTCGGCGAGCATCTCCTCGGCTATCTTCGTCAGCCTTGCTTCAGTGTACCTCATCGCAGCTGGTGCATCGCCGTCGATGCTGCCGAAGTTCCCCTGCCCGTCTATGAGGGGATAGCGCATCGTGAAGTCCTGAGCCATCCTGACCAGCGCATCGTAGACCGCTGCATCGCCATGGGGGTGGTACTTACCGAGAACCTCTCCGACTATCCTCGCCGACTTGCGGTGCGGTCTGTTGCTGAAGAGACCCATCTCGAACATCGCGTAGAGGATCCGTCGCTGCACGGGTTTCAGCCCGTCCCTGGCGTCGGGTATAGCCCTTCCCACTATAACGCTCATCGCGTAGTCAATGTAGGAACTCTTCAGCTCGTCACTGATGTCCCTAATCAGCTCCATTTCCCAGCTTTGGAGCTGCGATTAAAAACTGTTAGCGAAAGGGTTTTTAATTGCGGTAACGAAGCTCTGCCGAGCCGAGGTGGCCTAGCTGGTCGGGGCGACGGACTCATAATCCGTAGGTCCCGGGTTCGAATCCCGGCCTCGGCATTTTTCCAAACGTTCAATCTTCTCCGCATGACTCTTATACGTGATCGGTTTTGCTCTTCAGTTTAAAACTCAACAACCTCAAGAAAGTCTGATTCCGTATCTCGACAGAAATCTCTTCAGCGTTTTTGCGTCTAATATTTCCGAGATTCACAACGATTTCAACATTCTGAGTTTGAACACTCCGTTTTCGTAGACGGCTTCAAAGAACCGGGGTAGAGGATTAGAGTTTTTCAGTGTTGCTCGACCGGTTCAGGGTTTATATCTTGGATTTTGGCGACAAGGATGTACTGTTTGAATTAGGGAAATCCTCTGGTTCAAAAAGCTTGCAATCCCACAGCATCCTGGTCGTGCAAGATCAGAATCAGTTCATCCTCGACGCTACGATGAGGTTTATTAGTCTTTGTTCCGAAGTTAAACCGTGAGGGTCTGGCTGGCGTTGATCCTCGCAGCACTGCTGCTCGCTTGCGTGTCCGGCAGAACTTTGAAGGTGTTCCACGCTGGTTCTCTCGGTGAACCCCTAAAAGACGTAAGCGAGGCTTTCGAAGAGCTCGCCAGGCGGAGAGGTTACGCTGTAGAGGTACAAGCTGAGGCGAGCGGAAGCGTCGTGGCTGTGAGGAAGGTTACAGACCTCGGCAAGACGGCGGACATCGTTGCCGTTTCCGACTACACCCTGATACCTCAGCTCCTCATGCCGAACTTCACCGACTTCTACGTCCTGTTCGCGACGAACGAGATCGTATTAGCCTTCAGCGAGGAGAGCAAGTACGCTGGGGAGATAAACTCCGAAAACTGGTACGAGGTTCTGGCGAGGGAAGACGTGAGCTTCGGGTTCAGCGATCCGAATCAGGATCCTTGCGGCTACCGGTCGCTGATGGTTCTGAAGCTCGCGGAAATGTACTACGGAAAGCCTGTTTTCGAACTGATCGAGAAAAATACGAACATAAGAAGCGAGGGCGGACGGATAATCGTCCCGGCTAATGTCGAGGTGAGCGAAAAAGTCGTGGTGAGACCGAAGGAGGTTGAACTGAGCGCTCTGGTCGAGAGCGGAGCCGTTGATTACATTTTTATATACAGGAGCGTCGCAGAGCAGCACGGGCTTAGATACTTGGAGCTTCCCGACGAGATAAACCTCGGAAACTACTCGCTGGCAGAGTACTACGAAAAGGTCAGCGTGACGCTGGGATCGGGCGAAATCGTTGCGAAACCCATAACGTACGGAATCACCGTTCTGAAGAGCGCGCCCAACAGGGAGCTGGCGATCGAATATTTGAAGTTCCTCCTGAGCGAGGAAGGTAAGAGAATATTCGAGGAGCACCATCTGAGTTTCCTTTCGCCTCCCGTAGCGTTCGGAAACGTGCCCGAAGAGCTTAGGGGACTCGTCGAGGTGGTGGGGTGAGGGACTACACGACGTTTCTCTTCGCAGCCCTCGGATCTTTTCTCGTCGCGTACATCCTCTTCCCACTCCTTCTAACCATATGGAGCCAGATCCTTGACTTTGAATCCGTTATCACCGCTCTGCACGACGAACTCGTGTGGGAATCGCTGAAAAACACCCTTCTGACTTCCACGGCGACGGTGCTGATTTCGCTGTTTCTCGGCGTCCCCCTCGGATACGTTCTGGCTAGAAAGGAATTCCGCGGTAAGAGCTTGATTCAGAGCGTGGTAGACGTTCCCATCGTGATCCCACACTCCGTGGTCGGAGTGATGCTCATAATCTCTTTCCCCTTCATAGTCGACAGCTACGCCGGAATCGTAGCTGCCATGCTCTTCGTTTCGGCTCCGTTCGTCGTGAACTCCGCGAGGGACGGATTTCTCGCCGTAGACGAAAGACTGGAGCACGTCGCAAGAACTTTAGGTGCTTCGAGGCTGAGGACGTTCTTCACGGTCACGCTGCCCATAGCGGCGCCCTCGATACTGAGCGGAGCGGTGATGTGCTGGGCGAGGGCTATGAGCGAGGTTGGCGCGATACTCATCGTCGCTTACTACCCGAAGACCGCTCAGGTCCTCGTCATGGACTACTTCAACAACTACGGCTTGCGTGCGGCGATGCCGATAGCCACGCTGATGATCGGAATAAGCCTCACGATCTTCGTCGTCCTCAGGAAGCTGGTGAGCGGGAATGCTGAGGGTTGAAGCTCTCTCGAAGAGGCTTGGGAGATTCGAAATGAGGGACGTGAGCTTCGAAGTTGGGAAGGGGGAGTATCTGGTAATCCTCGGTCCGAGCGGAGCTGGAAAAACCACGCTGCTCGAAACTATCGCCGGAATTCGCGAGCCCGACGCCGGGAGGGTGCTGCTGGATGGTGAGGACATCACACTTCTGCCTCCGGAAAGGAGGAAAATCGCCTACATCCCTCAGAACTACGCCCTCTTCCCGCACCTCAGCGTCCTCGACAACATAGCTTACGGGTTAAGGATCAGAGGTCTGCCTAGGAGTGAGATAGAGAGGAGGGTTCTGGAGCTCGCCGACGTTCTCGGCATAACCCACCTGCTGAACAGGAAGCCCAAGACTCTGAGCGGAGGAGAGCAGCAGCGAGTAGCTATAGCCAGAGCCGTAGCCGTTCAGCCGAAGGTCCTGCTGCTCGACGAACCTCTCTCCAACGTGGATCTTCGGATGAGGGCGAAACTGATCGACGAGATCAGGCGCTGGAGGAAAGAACTCGAACTCACAGCTCTGCACGTCACGCACTCGCTCGAGGAAGCTTTCAGCCTCGCCGACCGCGTAGGCGTGATGCTCAACGGCAGGCTCGCAGAACTCGGTTGCCCGGAAGACGTTTTCCGCTCGCCGAAGAGCGAGGAGGTTGCGAGGTTTCTCGGATACGAGGTTTACGAGGGCTACGCCGACGGCGAGTTTGTGGACATCGGTATAAAGCTGCGCTCGCGGGCGAGGGGCAGGGTTAAGGTAGGGATACTGCCGAGCAGTGTGAAGGTCGGAAACGGAGAGTTCAGGGGCAGAGTCGTTGACGTGCGCCGCCACGGATACGGTTTCCTGATAACGATCGACGCGGGCGTTCTAATGAAAGCCCTCAGCGAGAGGGTATTCAGGATAGGCGAGGAAGTTCAGTTTTCAGTCTCATCTTTCTGCATCTTGTCGTGAACCCAGACGGCTTCGCCGTCGAAGACCTCCTTCTTCCAGATCGGAAGCTCCCTCTTCATAGCCTCGACAGCCTCGACCAGTGGTTCCCACACGTCCCTGCGATGTCTGCCCATCACGGCAACGTAAACTATGTCCTCGCCCGGAACGAGGACTCCGCGTTTGTGGTAGAGCTTAACTTTCACGCCGTGCTGCTTCGCGATCCTCTCCTCGATCCTCCTCTTTGCCTCCTTCAGAGCCTCCTCGTATGCCTCGTATTCCATCATTTTGACTTCCCTCCCGTCCGAGAACCTCCTGACGAAGCCCACGAAGATCGCTATCGCCCCGCATTCGTCAGCGAACCTGTCGCTCTTGAGCTTTCTCAGCAGCGATTTCAGGGATTCGACTTCGGGCGCTTCGAAGATGTCTTCCACGCTGCTCACTCTCGGAATTCTGAAGCCCAAGCCCTTCTCGATTCCCTCCACCTCGGCGTCGAAGCCCCGCAGGGCTGCGAAGTCGTAACCCAGATCGCAGAGGATTTCGAGGGTCTCGCGGAGGTTTAAGTCCGTTGTTATGCTCACAGTCCTTCCGACGATGCAGCACTCCTCGCCACTCTCTCCCTTTCTGACCTCCACGACCTTTCCGAAGTTCTCGAGTTCACCCTTCAAGCTTTCCCAGTTTGCGGGGATGAAGACCTTCACCTCAGACACCTCAGAGCGTCGATACCGCAGGCGAATTCCGTTGTGTGCATTCTGACTTCTACCTTTCCATCCTCTACTACAAGTTCCGCAAAAGAGCCTACGCTCAGACGGGGCTGCGTCGGGCTTCCGGGACACAGGACGGGGACTCTGAGCCTTTCGAGGACGAAGCGGTGAACGTGACCGAATATCAAAAAGTCGACGCCCATTTCGAGGGCTTTGTACCCGAGGTCATGGAACTCGTTCAGGTAGTTCCCCCTGTGCACGACGCCGAACTTCAAGCCTTCAGCCTCGAAGACCGCTTCCGAAGGCAGCTTGCTGCGAATCCTCTCGTCGTCGCTGTCGCCGGCTACCGCGACGAGTTCGAAGTCCGCGAACCTCTCGTAAACCTCGTAGCTGTCGAAGTCTCCGGCGTGGACGACGATGTCGGCTTTCTTGATCATCTCTTCGAGTTTCTCCGGAACTTCCCAGCTCTTCAGATGGGTGTCCGCCACCGCCACCACTCTCATCGGCAGCAATCGTTAAGTTCGCTTATGAACCTTTGCGCTATGCTAAAACTCAGTTACCTGACGAGCTATCTCACGTGCCCGAGGCTCTGCTACTACCGAATCTCCGGCGGTGAGGAAGTCTACACGGAGAAGCAGGCTGTGAGGGACATATACATCAGCCTGCGGATGGGCTTCGACGAGAACTGGGCAAGGAAAAGAGCGGAAGCCCGCGGCGGTTTCAGAGAAGACGTCTTCAATTCGGCGCTCTCGAAGTTCAAGATGAGTGACGAAGTCAGAGCTCTGAAACCCTCGGACTGGGAGGTCGTAGTTGTTTGCGAGAAGCTCGACCTAACGCTGACGATAGATGAAATAGCCGATGATAAGCCGCTTTTTGTGTCGCTGAAAGCTCCGAAGGAAGGAGTGTGGTTCGCAGACGCTGTGAGAGTTGCTGCTGCATCGCTGTGCAGCGGTAGTGGCTCGGGCTTCGTTTACTACGCCTACGACGCGCAGCTCAGGAGGTGCGAGGTTACCTTCCCTCTCCGTCGCTCTCTGGTAAAGCTCGTCGAGAGGGTGAAGAGGGTTGAAAAGGGTTTCCTGCCCGAGAAGAGAGTAAGCAGGTACTGCGAAGTCTGCGCCTACGCGGAGCTCTGCAATTCGCAGCCCGAAACTTTCGCCTCGAAGTTTCTGTAGGTGCGCAAATCTAAAAAAGGTAGGAGTTACTGTCGGTGATGTTCGGCGATTACGAGCTCGGAGAGTTCGAACTCGAACATTCGGGCGTAAAGATTGAGGTGAGGAGAGCTGGGGTTGGTTACCGCTACAGAAGGGGGAACTTTAGCAGGTTGCTGCTTGCGAGTAGCGGAACCATGATAATCAATCCGGTCGAACCCGTTAACCTTCCGAAGAGTGTAACGAACTACCTCATGATCGAGCTGAGCGAGGAAGTCGTAGTGCCTCCGAAGGGAATAGGTCTTGTATACCTGACCTTTCCAGTAGAGATAGGTGTCATCCTGAGCGACGGAGGAGCCTACGAAGTCGTGGACGTCTTCAGCTTCGTAAAGCCGAAGTACGCGCTCTACGGGGAACCGAGCAGGGGGATAATTTGCAGATACTGGCGGAGCGACGTTTACTCCGAGCAGCCGGAGAGGGACAGGCTTAGAGAGGGAGTGCTCGAACTGAGAGTCGTGAACGGTAGCGACGAGTGGCAGAAGGTGAGAAAAGTCGTCATGAACGTTTACGATATGAAGATATACTACAACGACGACATCGTTATGTCCTTCGGATACGTGAGGATAGTCTCCTCCACCGTAGCCGAGACGGGCTTCACCGAGGGAAAGTTTGAGGGAAAGAAATCGGTTGAGCTGTACACAGCCAGGAAGCTTCCGATAGTTAAAAAGAAGTTCTTCATGGAGTGGGGAATATGATCGACCCTCTGAACTACGTCGTTTACAACGACGTGACACTCGGTGACGTGCTGTTCGCAGCCCTCGTAATAGCGGTCGCAGCCCTCGTCGGAAAGGCGATAGCTGTGAACCTACGTAGAACCCTCGCCGACAGGATCAGCAGAGATCAGCTCGAACTCCTTGCGAAGCTCGTACAGTACGCGATCGTAGTCGTAGCAGTCGTTGCAGTTCTGCCGGTTCTCGGCGTCAACCTTACCGGTCTGCTCGTGGCTGGAGGCATTGCCGGTATAGTCCTTGGTTTCGCGAGCCAGAGCGTTGTGGCGAACCTCGTTTCCGGCTTGTTCCTGCTCTGGGAGAAGCCTATAAAGATCGGAGATCAGGTGAACGTGGACGGTGTCATGGGCTTCGTCGAAGACGTCAGGATAATGTCCACGATAATCCGAACCTACGACGGTTTGTACGTGAGGATACCGAACGAGAAGATCTTCACCTCCAACATAACGAACTACGTAGCCAACGTCGCCAGAAGGTTCGAGTACATCGTTAGTATAAGTTACAAAGACGACGCGGAGAAAGCCGTGGAGGTGATAAACAGAGTCATAGACGAACACCCGTTTGCCCTGAAAATACCAGAACCGCAGGTGTTCGTCGACAACCTCGGCGACAGCGGCGTGAACATAGTCGTTAGGATCTGGTCCCCTTCGACGGAGTGGTACCCCGTCAAGATGGAGCTGCTCTGGAAGATAAAGAAAGCTCTCGAAGATGCTGGAATAGAGATCCCGTTCCCGCAGCGCGTCGTTTGGTTTGCGAACAGGCTTGAGGTGGGTAGAGATGAAGAGAATTGAGGAGTTGGCCGATAGGATATACGAGACCTTCAAGGACTACGGCGTGAAGAAGAAGGAGATATTAGAGAGGCTGAAGCTGCTGATAATCGAATTTAAGGTTCCGGAGGATGAAGCCTACAACACTGTTGTGAACTACCTCGTCCGGGAATACAAAATACCCCGCGAGGAGCTGAGGGCTCCGCTTACGAAGATCGCGGAAGTCCTCGACAGCGAGCCTGGGAGATGGGTGAGTGTGAAGGCTAAGGTCGTGCAGCTCTGGGAGCCGACGAGCCCATCCATAACCCAGACCGGGCTTATCGGCGACGAGACAGGGCTCGTGAGGTTCCTCATATGGGCTAAGTCCGGAAAGCCGGAAGTGGAGGAGGGAAAGTGCTACGTCTTCCGCAACGTCGTGATCGACGAGTTTGCAGGGATAAAGAGGCTTAACGTGACGAGGTACAGTGAAATAGAAGAGATAGACGAGGAGATAGTTGTCGCGGAGGTTGGAGGAGAGGAAAAAGGAATAGTGGGCGCACTGGTTGCCATACATCAGAACAGCGGGCTCATACAGCGGTGCAGTGAGTGCAACAGGGTTGCGAAGGGCGGACACTGTCCGGTTCACGGGAAGGTGAAGACCTACGACGACCTCCGCGTCAGGGGCGTCCTCGACGACGGGAGGAACACGTACGAAATAATAATGGGCGAAGACGTCCTTAAGGAGCTCTTGGGGATCGATCTGGCGAAGGCGAAGCGGATGGCTCAGGAAAGCCTGGACAGGGGAGTTGTACTCGAAGAGTTGAGGAAGCAACTTCTCGGAAAGTACCTCGTCGTCGACGGCGTCATGGGTCCGCGCTTCCTGAGAGTAACGAGAGCAGAGTTTTACAGACCAAAGATTAAAGAGGAGATAGACAAGCTGCTGGAGGAGCTAGCATGAACGGGTTCAGAAGAGAAATCGCGAGGAGGGTTTTCGCGAAGGAGCTGAACGCAGCCACGCACACGATAAGAGGAGAGGGCGAGAGGAGCCCTGTTTACGTTCTAACACCACTCGGCTTGAGGTGCAACAGGGTCTTCGTAGTCGGAGCGCTGCTGGACAAGGAAGAGGTTAAGCCGGAGTCGGGAATCTGGCGTATAAGGGTAGCGGACCCTACCGGGTCTTTCGTCGGCTACGTAGGCAGGTTCCAGCCGGAGGCCCTCGAAAGTCTGCTGGACATCGAGCCGCCAGTTCTGGTGGCTCTGACCGCTAAAGTCAGAGTCTTCGAAGGTGCCACGAGAACTTTCGTCAGCCTGCGCCCTGAGATTATAAACCTCGCCGATCCCGACGCGAGGGACTACTGGGTCGTGGAGACGGCAAAAGCCACCGTCGAGAGGATAAAAGCCGTGGAGGAGGAAGCGAACGAGGACGCGAGACTTGCCAGGGAGATCTACAACCCGGACCTCGAAGATTATAAGAGAGCTGTCAGGGAGGCTTTGCTGAGGCTCAAGGAGGAGTACGAGGTCTTCGAGGAGGTGGAAGAGGAAGAGGAGGAGTACGAAGAGCTGGAGGAACTGGTGTTCGAGGAGGAGGAGTTCGACCTCAGAGACCTCCTCGAATAGCCCTCTCGAAGTCGAGTTCCGTCAGTATTCCCGCCCTGTGTAGCAGAGAGTTTGCCTCCTCGATGTCCGAGGCTTCGCTGACTATTCTCGCAGCCTCGTTCAGCTCGTAAACGGCGGAGGCTTTGAAGTAGAACACGAGGATCGAAAGGGGAGATATGAAAGCTGTTCTACCCCTCCTCAGCTTTTTGTATCCGAAGAAGCCCTCGAATGCGAGGAGGGGGAGGTAGCTAGCCTCCGTGACGACGTGCTCGACAGCCGATCGCATCCTTTCGAAGTCCTCGTAGCCCATCGACGTACAGCCGAGGTAGCCGCGCATTTTCACGAGCTCGCCCATGTTCATCAGGAGCTCCTCCATCCTGAGCTCGCCGTCGCTGCCGAATCCGGCTACTGCTACGATTCCGTCGAGTCTGCTGAGTGCAGCCACGCAGATGGAGTCGGCGAGTGGACTGCGAAGCCCGCTTTCGAAGCCCGTGGCTATAGCATCTCCGCCCGCATCGACGCCAATCAGCAGGTCTACGCCCCTCTTATCGGCAAAATCTCTCAGCCCGTCGGCAAGCTTGGCAACGCCCTTCGTTATGTCCACCGCAATGACCTCTCCAAACAACTCCGCAGCCCTCGCGAGGTTCGGTTTTACCCCGTCCCTCGTCCTGGTTTCCGCACGGGCTATTGCGACAACATCGTTTACGACCTCTACGTTCTCGAACTCTTCGATGCTCCTCGGACCGGGCTTCGGATCGACTGCAAGCCTGTCCCACGCGACGCTTCCGTGCAGAACATCGACGCCGAACTCCTTCAAGAAGCTAGCAACTGGAATTGTGCTCACTATGTCCCCGCCGCCGCCTATTCCGAATAGAAGAGCTCTCCTCGACTTGCTCGCTATTCTGACGATTTCCATGCTACAAGAACTTCAGTAGCCCCTTCTTTTCGAGCCACTCCACCTGCGGACCGGTGTATCGCCAGATTATGTCGCCCTTCTCTGGCTGGAAAGACCAGGGGACGACGATAACAACATCGCCCTCCTTCACCCATATCTTCTTCCTCATCTTGCCCGGAATTCGGCAGAGCCTCTCTTTGCCGTCCTCGCAGAGCACCTTCATATGCCCCGCTCCCAGCATGCTCGTGACGACTCCCAGCATCTCTCCCTTCGACTTATCCGGCAACCTTACCCTTACTACCTCCTCCTCGCTCAGATCGACCCCCCGAGTCTTTTTCTTGCTCCTTCGAGTATCTGATTTAAATACCTTGCCACCGCGAGTTTGAGATCGAGCGGATGCAGCGAGCCGGACTCGTAATCTCTCCTGAGCTCCTCGAAGCTCTTGTAGGTAACGTCTCCGCCGAACCTTGAGTCCCTTTCCACCTTCAGCTCTCCGAAACGGGGCAGAACGTAGTATCTCGCGATCTCGATCACGGGATTCCCCTCTATCTGTCTGGCTGGACAGTAGGCTCTCATTATCTTCTTCTCAACGACCTCCGGCGGGTCTCTGACGGATATGTAGTTCCCCTTAGAGCTGCTCATCTTCTGCCCGTCCAGACCGACTATTATGGGTGTATGGAGACAGACCGGAGCCCTGTAGCCGAGCTTAGGCAAGTTTTCCCTCGCAAGCATGTGTATCTTCCTCTGGTCCATGCCGCCCACAGCTAGGTCTATTCCGAGGTGCGCTATGTCGAGGGCTTGCATGAGAGGGTATATCATCTGAGAGACCATCGGGTCAACCTTCCGCCTGCTAACCTCATCCATGCTCCGCCTTGCTCTGTTCAGCGTGGTTATCCTGGCGAGCTTAAGCACGTCGAGCATGTACTCTCTGCTCAGCTGGTACTCGCTCCCCAGAACGAATCTAGTCTTTCCCTTCTCCAGCCCGAGAGCTACGAAAACGCGTTTGTTCATCTCCGCAACTTCCCTTATCTCATCGAAGTCCCCCTTCTCGTTCAGATACGCGTGAACGTCCGCGAGAAGAACCGTCACCTCGAAGCCAGCCTGCTGGAGGTCCATGAGCTTCTGAACGGTCATCATGTGTCCGATGTGTATCTCGCCGCTCGGCTCATAGCCGACGTAGGCTCGCGGCTTCTCGCTCGCCATTAGCTCGCGGAGCTCTTCGAGTGTTACGACTTCCTCGGCGTTTCTAAGGACCAGCTGAAGTCGCTGTTCCAAGTCCATAACTCCACTCCGGTCTCTCGGATTAAAACCTTACACCAAGCTTCTCCTCCAGCACCTCGAAAGCCCTCTTCTCAGCCTCACCTCCGCAGCGAAGAACTATGTTCTTGCACTTCACTATCTCCTCTTCGAGCGCCCCGCTCCTCGCAATTCTGTACCTGCTCGCGTATACCAAAGCCTCTATCAGCGCGGCAAAGCCCCTGTTGTGGGCTCTCACGACCTTTCTGAGCACACCTCCGTCTTCCAGCTTCAGATGTGCGAAACCGCCTCTCAGTTCAGCTCTGAACCTGCACCAGCTAAGAGCCCCCCTGAGCACCGGCGGGTCGAGGGACTCGAAGCTCTCGACTCCGAGGTCTTCGAACGTCGCGATCACGAATACGAGCGGATCGAGGATTACGTTAACGTAGATTACACCCTCCCTCTCCACGTTCTGCCTCGTGTGCGACGGGTAGAGTCTCACAACGGCGGAGTCGCTCTCAGCATTTCCTACGATTACCCCAACCGGAGCGGTGTTGGGCTCGCCGCTCTCCTTGAACGTGATCGCTATCACCTCGTTTATCCCGTCCGAGAAGCCGAAGTCCGCGAGCTTCACGGTCTCCACCCGTCGCAGATCGCGAGAAATATCGCCGCAGCCGTTATGTCGGCTATTGTTCCCGGATTAACGCCCTCCCTCACGAGTCTCTCGTCGAGCTCCTCGAAAGCTCCGCTTTCGAGAGCCTTCTTAGCGATTTCGCACACCTCAAGCGATCTCTCTTTTCCGAACTTGGCGGCAACAAGCGGGTCGGGGTACTTCGCGAGCAGTTCGTGGTAAACTACCACTATCCCGCGCGAGTCGTGCCTTTTCAGCTTCTCAGCTGCTTCGAGGCTTATCCTGAATCCCTCCGTCAGCTCCCTCGCTATCAGGTTTTCCTCCGGTGCTAGTTTCATCCAGTCGTAGAGGTTCATCCTCCTCTCCAGCAACTGCCTCGCAGTTTCTTCGCTGCGGAGCGAGAGCTCGCGTGTCTCCAGCACCCTCGCCCCGCTGATACGGAAGGCTTCGAGCACCTTCAGCGAATCCTCGACGCCCGTACTTTTGAGATTTTTGAGTGCTATCTCAGCTACTTCTTCCTTGCTTTCTCCCCTCCAGCCAGTAACGAGTGGGACGAGAAGTAGAAAAGCCCCGAAGTGGACGTTTCCAGCTCTCTGCCACTCTAAAGACTTTTTTACTGCGTAAAGCACGGAATCGCCTATCTTCGCAGTATTGGCTGCGTTGAGGAAGGCTGGAAAGGCGGCGGCTGCTGAGGCTAGGAAGTCCTCGTACCTCAGCCCCTCTATGTCGTGCCTCCTGTCGACGTTCCCGGACTTCGGGTCGCCCGAGACTTCGAGGAGGAGCGAGAGGGTCGCGGCTATTGCAGCATCTTCGGCGCTTCGCATACGGAGAATCGGAAAGCTTTAATTAATTCGTTGCTCCCTTACAACGATGAAGCACCTCCTCTCGATCGCCGACCTAAGCAGCGAGGAGTTATTTGAAATAATAAGGCTCGCCGAGAAGCTGAAGGAGGAGAGGTACAGGGGGGTGACGACGGACTACCTGAAGAACAAGAGCCTCGCGATGATATTCGAGCTGCCCTCCACGCGCACTCGAATAAGCTTTGAAGTCGCAATGACAGAACTCGGCGGGCACGCGTTGTATCTAAACTGGAACGACCTGCAGCTTGGCAGGGGGGAGCCGATAAAGGACACCGCGAGGGTTCTAAGCAGGTACGTGCACGCTGTGATGATGCGTGTAAGGAGCCACAGAACGCTCGAAGAGTTCGCGGCGTATTCGAGCGTCCCGGTCATCAACGGCTTGAGTGACCTCGAACACCCCTGTCAGGTTATAGCCGACCTCCTGACGATATACGAGTACAAGGGCAACCTCAGCGACGTCACGCTCGTTTGGGTTGGAGACGGCAACAACGTCTGCAACTCCCTGATACTGGCTGCGGCTCTCACGGGAATAAAGATGATCGTCTCGACGCCGGAAAAGTACGCCCCAAACCCGGCGATAGTAAAGAAGGCGATGGAGATGGGGGCAAACTTGAAGTTCGAGAGAGACCCCCAGAAGGCTGTAGCCGAAGCTGACGTCATATACACGGACGTCTGGGTCTCGATGGGTCAGGAGAGCGAGAGGGAGGAGAGACTCATCGCTTTCAGACCGTATCAGGTGAGCGAGAATCTGCTCAAGCTTTCGAGGGAAGACGTCGTGGTCATGCACTGCCTGCCGGCGCACCGCGGAGAAGAGATAACCGACGAGGTCATAGAGAGCAAGCACAGCATAATCTTCGACCAAGCCGAAAACAGGTTGCACGCGCAGAAGGCTATACTGCTGAAGCTCCTCGGCGGGGAGGAGTACGACTAAAAATTATTTCAGCGGAAGGTACATGTCGCACTCGTAGTAGGGAGCGACTATCTTGAATCCCAGCTTTTTGTAAACGTGTATAGCTCTGTAGTTCGTCCTCTCGGTGACCAGGGTTATGCCGTCGAAGCCACACTTTCTGCAGTAGTCTATTATCAGCTTCATCATCTCCTGCCCTATCCCCCTGTTCTGGTAGTCTTGGTGGACGAATATCGTCAGATCTACGTTTCTACAGTCTTCGGTTGGGACTATGGTCAAGTGCGCGATTATCCTGCCGTCTTTTTCCGCAACTATGCTGAAACCGTTCTCGGCCAGGTAGTCTATCCACCTCTCTATCCCCTCCCTGGTGACCGGCGGCAGCCCGAGACATCGCTGCTCGGGGTCAAAAGTTTCGTACATCTCTATGAGCTTTTCCCTGTCCTTTTCGTGCTCGTATTTTCTTATGAGGATCTCTTCTCCCTTCCTGTCCTTAATGACGACGGGTTTGAACTCCGGAAAGTTGATAGTCTTCTCGATCACACTCATCAAGAATTCTTTAGCCCGGGAATATTTAGAACTTTCTCAAGAATATTAATCGTTGTATATTTAAAAAAAATGCTCTTACTCTATTTCGACTTTTTCGATATCCTTCTTCTCCTTCGCGACGCTCTCTATCTCGTCTATTTTCTCTATCGACGCGTCGATGATCGCTCTGAGTGCGAGCAGAAACTCTTTTGCGGCGTTCAGCATATGGTTCGCAGCCTCCTCTGGAAGCAGACTCGTCGGAAGAGGTATAACGATCTTTATCTCTCTCTTCAAAGTCATCACCTCAATCTGATTCTCAGTTCCCCGTTCATAAACCTTGCCCCGACCAGTTTCTTCAGCGCAAGCGACTGCGGCAGGAATATTATCCTCTTCCACTGTCCGGCAGTGACGACGATCTCGTCTCCCCTCTTTAGTAAGTTTATCTGTTCCTTGCTGAGGAACGGTAGCTTTATGACCAGAACAGTCTCCTCTCCGTCCTTTTCTATCCTGAAGGGCTCCTCGCTGTAGAAGATCTCCGTAGGGTCCCTGCAGTCGTAAAGCTCCTCAGCAACTCTCTTCAACTTCTCCCCCGTTACCTCTTCCTCCTTGAACTTTACGAGGAAAACGGGAACCGGAAACCGCTCTCTTATTTCCTCCACATATCTCCTCTGGAGCTCCACCCACCTTGCGAGGAACTCGCCGGAATCCTCGGGGTAAACCTTGTTGACGATAAGACAGTCTACGCGGTAGCCGAAGAGGTGCAGGTAGGCAAAAGCCCTCTCGGACTCGTTTATCGCTATCCTCTCAGGCGTCAGAACGAGTCTCACAGTCGTTCTCTCACTTTCGAGCACGTCCTTGAGTTTCGCTATCTTCACGTATATGTCCTGAACAGCATCCAGCACGTCTTCGCCGGGTAGCGGAACCCTCACGATCGGCTCTGCGATCGGTCTGACAACTTTCAGCAACCTCTTCTCCAGACCGAAGAACCTGTTCATGTACCACCTCGCGACTTCCGGGAAGTTCAGAAGTCTGAGTGTTTCCCCCGTGGGTGCGCAGTCGAGGATTACGACGTCGTAGTTTCCACTCTCGTAAACTTCGAGGAGGTAAAGCAGACTGACCAGCTCCTCTATTCCGGGGGGTATTGCGAGCTCTTCAGCGACGATGTCGTCGATTCCCTGAGATCGAAATAAGAACTTCAGATAGTTCGCCACCACTTCCCAACGCTTCTCGATCTCGAACTGAACGTCTATTTCGACGGCGTAGAGGTTTTCAGCGATCTGCTTGGGTTTCGGACCCACGCTCGTCTGATAACAGTCGGAGAGGTTGTGGGCGGGATCGGCTGACATTACGAGTGTTCTGTAACCCATCGATGCGGCTTTCAAAGCGGAAGCCGCAGCCATCGTTGTCTTCCCGACGCCGCCCTTGCCCGTGAACAGAATTATTCGCATTCAGACCTCCTTCCGGAGATCTAAGACTCTCTTGGCTTTGCCCATCGACCTCTCTATCGTCCCCTTCTCTACGAGCTCCACCGTCGTCCTGAGACCGAGCTCCTTGTATAGTTCCCTCTGAATTTTTTCTCTTATCCTCTGCAGATCCTGCAGCTCCCCCGTAAACGCCTCGTCCTTCAGCTCTACCCTGACCACTATTTCGTCCAGCGAACCTCTCCGGGTTACGACCACCTGGAAGTGGTCTCCGACCTCGGGTATCCTCATGAGGACGTGCTCGATCTGACTCGGGAACACGTTCACACCTCTAACGATTATCATGTCGTCCGTTCTGCCGAGGACGCGGTGTATCTTGGGGTGCGTCCTTCCACAGCTGCACTCGTCGTCGAGTATAAAAGTTACATCGCCTGTCCTGTACCTTATCAGCGGCATAGCCTCCTTCGTCAGCGTCGTGAGCACGAGTTCGCCCTTTTCGCCCTCACTCACCGGCTCGCCGGTTTCGGGGTCAACGATCTCGACGAAGTAGTGGTCTATCCATATGTGCAACCCGTGCTGCTCCTCGCACTCGAAGGCAACTCCGGGACCGTTCATCTCACTCAGCCCGTAGCTGTCGAAGGCTTTTATTCCGAAGCCGTCTTCGAGTCTTTTCCTCGTGTTCTCGCTCCAAGGTTCGGCGCCGAAGCAGCCTATGCGGAGCTTCAGCCTGTCTATCACTCCCATGTCCTCTGCAACCTCCTTGAGATGGAGCGCATAACTCGGCGTCGAGTGTATCGCCGTGACGCCGAAGTCGAGCAGACACCTTATCTGCCTCTCCGTGTTTCCGACACCCGAGGGTATCGTCGTGGCTCCTATCTTTTCAGCCCCCATGTGTATCCCGAGTCCTCCCGTGAAGAAAGCGTAGTTCGCTATGTTCTGGAAAACGTCGTGTTTCCTCACGCCGACCATGTAGAGGCATCTGGCGACGAGGTTCGCCCAGTTTTCCAGATCTTTCCTCGTGTAGCCTATCACCTTCGGTCTCCCGGTCGTTCCGCTCGAAGTGTGTATCCTGACAACGTCGTCGAGCGGGACGGCGAAGAGTCCGAAGGGATAGTTATCCACCAGATCGTGCTTCGTCGTGAACGGTAGCTTCGCTATGTCGTCCCTCTTCCTCACATCGTCGGGGTGAACGCCCGCTTCCCTGAACGCCCTTCTGTAGAACGCGACGTTCTCGTAAACGTACCTGGCAACCCACCTGAGCCTCCTGAGCTGCAATTCCTCAAGGTCTTTTCTGGGCATTACCTCCTCCTTCTCCCAGTACTCCATGCGACCACCTTGCGACAATGGCACTTTCTGGCAATATATTGTTTACTTAAAGACTGCGAAACACCGGAGTGGAGTCGCTTCGATACGACACCAGCAGAATACAAAGCGGATTACGACACCGAAATATGTGGAAAATAGATAGAATAAATTTTTTAGTTTTAACCTTTAACCTGCTCGGGCGCCAGCTGCGTGAGTATCTTCTGGTCCGTTATCACACCCACGGGCTCGCCAGCGTCCGTTACGATGAGGATCCTGACTTTCTCGTCTTTCATAAGCCTCAGCGCCTCTCCTATCTTCGTGTCCTTGTCCACGAGCACTATCTTGGGTCTCATGTACTCCTCAACCTTTGCATCGAGCCTTCCGTCGGCTACGGCTCTGGCTACGTGGTCGAGCGTGAATATCCCTACGAACTTTCCGTTCCTGACGACGGGGGCACAGTATATCCCGTGCTCAGCCAGAACTTTCGTCGCGTCGAGGACAGTCTTGTCGGCTTCGACTGTTATTATCGGCGAAGACATGTGCTCGCCGACCGTGTCCTTCGGCAGCGCCACGATCTTTTCGATGTCCACGACCAGCGTGTTCTCGGTGTCGTCCCTACCGACGACCTTTCCGTATATCATTAACTCGTTCACAGGTGTGGGTCCGACGATCACCTTATCTCCGGGCATTATCGACTTTATGTTCCCGAGTACCCTGATCCTAGCCTGGCAGACCTCCGGATGCGACAGAGAGGGCAGGTCTATTTCCTCAGCCGAGAGGTCTTCCATCTCCTTTCCGTTTACGATCACCGGCACCCTCACAGCCTCTTCCGGTTTCGTCAGCGAAAGCAGCTCGTATGCTTTCGACGTCGGTCTGTATCCACCTTTGGGTCCGGGAACACCTTCCACGAGGCCCAGAGCTCTCAGAGCCTGCATCTGGTTTCTTACTGTTCCCGGATTTCTGTTTATAAGCTCTGCAATCTCCTCTCCCTTTACCGAGCCGCCGGACTTTCTGCGGTACAGCGTTATCAAGGCGTACAGTATGTCCTTCTGGATCTGGGTCAACTCAAGCTCGGGCAAGCTATCACCTCCTCAATTTTCATTGTTTTAAATGAAAACGCGGGTTATTTATAATTTTCGGCGCTTAAATACTAACTCAGAATATTTAAAAATTCAATAATTACAGTGACAACATCTTCTCCTCCCACTTCTTCAGGTAAGCTGAGCTTTGCGTAACGTCAGCGAATATGCTCGCAGCTCTTTCGACATCCTCCACTTCGACCTTCCCGGAGTTGCGGAGCTTCGCGTACTCGTTCGCCGGAGCCAGCAGCTGAACAGCGTATCTTAGACTCGTCTTTTCGCCTATGTCGGTCAGCTTTTCCAGCGCCTCTCTGCTCAGCATTATCCCTGACTCGGCAGCCCTTATCTCGATTATCGTCCTTATCTCCTCCCTGGTGTAGGGTTCCGTCGTTATAATTAGCAACCTGTCGAGCAGGTCGAGCGGAATCCCGTGCGGCGAGACTATGTCCGTCCCCCTTATCCTCGCGAACCCCCTGTTGGAAGCAAGAATTACTATTGGAGCCATCTCCGACTCCATCGCCCTGTTCATGAACGCGAAGAGCTCGATGTCCATGAGGTGCGTTTCGTCTATGAACAGAACACCCGGCACGAGTTCTGCTCTCCCCTCTTCAACGAGCCTCTTGACGTGCTCATCCACAGCCTGTCTGACTTCGTTGTCTATCTCCCTGCTGGGTGGGCTGAACAGACTGAATATGCTGCTCCGCCTGGCGTTTGCCTCGTCGAGGTCGTGAAGCGTTACGACGTAGGTGAACTCCCTCTCCTTCTCAACCTTCCCCCTGGGAACCTCCACGACATCCTCGCCTATGTCGTACCTCTTCGCCCTGCTGCTCCTTCCGACTCTTACGACTCTGCCTGTTTCCTTGTCTATCATTATGACGTCCCCAACCTGGATTCCCATCGCCAGGAACTGCATCGCTATTCTGCTTCCGACGCTGAACGTCCTCTTCTCGTCCTGCGTAGCCAAAGTCAGCGTGGCGGATTCCGGAATCTTCTGTGTCGGGTTGTAGGGGTTCGGAACCATGTTGTAGTCGAGCCCTACGACCTCTCCTTCGAGCACGGTGCGGTAGTCTCTTATCCTCACGCCGGTCGCCTTCCTCATAGCTTGTATGAGCGCCTCCGTCTTCTTCATCTCCGCACTGTAGAACTCACTCGCCGAGACGTGGACGAATGGGATGTCCTTTCCGAGCTCCTTGCTTATCGCGACGGCTATCGCAGTTTTTCCTGTTCCGGGAGGACCCGCTATCAGTATACCCCTCCCAGCCATCTTACCCTCCTTGATAAGCCTCACGATTATACCAGCCGCCTCTCTGGCTTTCTTCTGCCCTACCATTCCGTCGGCAACGTCCTTGGCTCTCAGATTTTCGTCGAGCCCCAGACCGCGAATGTGCGAGTGAGCGCTTATCCTCTCAAATGTCCTGCTGATCTCCTTTATTTCCTCCATTTCCGACACCTCCAAAATCGGTGGAAATGTTGGTCTATATAAAGTTTGGTAGGAGTCACATAGGGCTGCTGAGAATGCCTCAGCAAGCTCGATTGTCCTGTCGTCGATCGCTTCGATCTCCTTCAATATTCTGCCAGTCTGGTTGGCACGAAGCGAGTTCTCCGAGCACCCTGTCTTCAATCTCCTTCGGGAGCGGGATCACTCCGTAAAAATCGTCCTGCAACTTGTTCAGGGCGAGAATTGCAGCAGAAAACGTCAGGTCCATAACCTCGATAGGGGTCCCGGTTCCGAGCGCGAGATTTACCGCGTATCCGTCTGCCAGTAGGTAGTATTTCTTGCCGCCCCTCACGTAACACTTCACGATTCCGTAGTCCTTTACGAGTTCACCTTCCGCTTCGAGCATTTCAGCGCCCATGTTTGCCACGATCGCTTCGTTGGGAACCAGTTCGAGGTCGGGCTTTGAATCCGTGCAGAATACTATCACATCTGCTTCAGCATCTCTCGAAACCCCGTAACCCAAAAACTTAGCTTCCAGGTTCTTCTTACCATCCGCATCCCAGACGAAAACCCTGCACCCGAGTCTGCGCATGATGTCTGCACAACCTCTTCCTACTTTTCCGAACCCAACGACCTTCACAGTCTTGCCCGGCAAGTAGATGTTGAGCTTCAGCAGGGCTTCGAGTAAGCCGAAGGCTGTTGCGTAGGTACTCTCTATCTCCTTTATCCGAGAGGAATCGACGGAAATAGCCCTGACCCTGCTCATCTTCTTCAGGTACTCTTCCCCCGTTCTCGTCAACTCCACGACTTTTATCAGACCCTTTCCGGACTTCTCCGCAACCCTCGAAAGAGTTGCGGCACAGTCCAGGAAGCAATCGGCTTTAACAGCATCTCTCTTCCTGACAACCCTCACACCCTTCTCTTTAAGCCATTCGACAGCTTCGCTCTTCGTTGAAAACTCGTCGAGTCTAACTGCAAGAACATCAGTGTATTTCGAGAGCTCGTGTATCATGCAGGCGGTCTTAAATTCGAGCGGAACGCTAACCGCGACGCTGTCAACTTCCAGCTCTCTCGCGAATTTCCTGACGAGTTTCATCCTCTCGCAGAACCAGTCCGTCGAGAGCATGATGTGCCTACAGAATCTCGGCGATCTTCTTTCTGTAGTATTCGAGAGCCTCTGAGAAGAAGTCCTCACGCAGCTTTCCGTGGATCGTTTCGACCTCGAATATTCGCTTCGGCAGCTTCAGTTCCTCTGGCTTGAACCCCATCGAGACCTTCAGCCTCAGCTTCTCTCTGTATATCCTCTCACCCAGCCTCTTCAGATCCTCCTCACTCATCTCTATACCCAGCGGCTTCAAAGCCTTAGAAATCGTCGGAGCATCGTAGATTCCTCTCGCGAAGAAGCAAACCACGCCGCTCGAAAGAACCTGCCTCCAGCACTCTTCGGCTATTAATTTGTCGATCACCTCCTGCGGTGTGTATTCCCTGACCTTCTGGTCCAGACTGTAGCCAGCTGAGTCGAGGTGCGAGTGTCTGAGCCCCGTAAGGTAGCCGAGGTAGGCTGCGTATCCCGTGTGGTATCCCGGCATCTCGTTACCTCCGAATGCCAGGGCAAAGTCTTCACCGCCGTAGAGCTTCGAAGCGTAAGTTACTCCCTTCGCAAGCGCTCTGTAGAATTCGTTGGGCTGCGAAACTATGTAGCCCACAGCCCTGATGTAGCTTTCGACCTCGCCGAATTCGAGTCTCACGATCGTATCCTTTTCGCTTACCAGACCCCTCTTAAGTGCTTCCGTCGCCCATGCGAGGCAGACGCCAGTGCTTATAGCGTCGAGACCGAAGGCCTCGACCCTGTGGATGAGTCTGAGCAGCCCGTCCCTGCTTCCGACTCCGAGCATGGAGCCGAGCGCGTAGATGAGCTCGTAGTCATAGGAGATCATTATCGTCCGGTAGAAGTAGAGTTCGTTCTCGTAGGGCAGCCTGAGCGCTGCGATGTGTATGCACGCTATCGGGCAGTGGGCGCACGCGACCCTTCTACCGAGGCTGTATTCCGCGAGGGCTTCTCCACTTATCTCTTCCGCCGCTTCGAACCTCGCGGAGCTGAGATTTCTCGTAGGCAGAGCCCCCAGCTCGTTTAGTGGAAGGACGTTTTCAGCCGTGCCAAGCAGGTGATACTTCTTCATCGCGTCGCTCTCCAGAGCCTTCCTGAATACCTCTTCGTATACTTCCCTGAAGCTCTTCGCGTCCTTCGGCTTGTAGCCCTTTCTACCCATCACGACGAGGGCTTTCAGCTTCTTGCTTCCGAACACAGCCCCCAAACCGAGTCTTCCGAAGTGTCTGTAGGTTTCCGTCGTCACGCAAGCGTAGCTGACGAGATTCTCCCCCGCGCCGCCTATGCGCATCACAGTTCTCAGCCCTCTTCCGCCCTCGTTCTCCGCTATTATCCTGCCTACGATCAGCGAGTCCTGAATTCCCCATATCACCCTGCCGTCTCTGAAGTGAACCTTATCTCCATCCACGACAACGTACACCGGCTTTCTGCTCGCACCCTTTATGACTATAGCCCCGTATCCGGCGTTTGCGATCGCGACAGCTGTCCTCCCACCCGCATGGCTCTCCCCCAAGTTCCCCGTTAGCGGGGACTTGAAGAGCGCCACGGTCTTAGATGCGAGCGGATATGCTGGAGTTAGTGGACCCGTGGCGAAGACTATTACGTTATCCTCACCCAGCGGGTCGGCTTTGGGGTCGAGTTCCTCCTTCAGCAGCTGAACAGCAACTCCGACGCCACCGAGCCACTCTTCGAAGAGGTCGCTGCGGTCGAGCGTTTCGTAACTGTAGTTCGAGAGGTCTATGTAGAGAACCTTACTCCTCACACTTCCACCTCCTCGTAGGCTAAAACGCCGTGTGGACAGAAGTCGGCGCAGTATCCGCAGTGAACGCAGACGGCTATCTTGCCATCTTCCCTTTCAAATATCGCGTTTATAGTGCAGGCATCGACGCAGTACTTGCAGCCTATGCACATGGATTCTCTGTAAACGACTCCTCCACCCTTTCTGGGCTTGAGAGCTTCCGTGGGGCAAGCCTGCGCGCAGGGCGGCTCCTTGCACGCTCTGCAAAATATGACAGTCGCCCCCCTTTCGAACCCGCTTAAACTCGTCGCCAGTATGCCCGAAATTCTGACGCCTATCTCCGGCTTCAACGCCGACCTCCTGCTGCACGCGAACATGCAGATGCCGCAGCCGACACACTTCTCTATGTCTTTGATAACAAGCCTCTTCACCTCCGAGCACCTCCCGAGGTTAGCACGATAAATGTAGCTGCGGCAATTTTATGCTTTGCGTCCGCAAAACAGCCATCGTAACAGAACTCAGGGTGATGAGTCTGGGAAAAGGTAAAATGTAAATGTTTCGAACGGAAAACATGTGGAGAAAGATAGCCGAGAAGTTCGAGAAGTATCCGTCCCAGATCGCCGTTGCGAGGGAATTTCTGCGTCTCGGTATAGCCGTCAAGAACGGCAGAGCCTACTGCGGCGACATAGAACTGGTTCCGACGAAGATAGCTGAGGCGATCGGAGTCGATAGAAAAGTCGTTCTGGCGGCTATAGCGAACATAGAGAGCGACGAGGAGCTGAGGAAGGTGTTCTCGGCTCTCAAGCCTGTTGCGAACATAACGGAGGTCGCGAGGATCTTAGGCTTCGGGGTTCTGGAAGTCTACGCCGACAGCAGGAAGGTTGGAATAGCAGCCGGCGTCACGTCGATACTGGCGAGGGAGGGAATATCGATAAGATACATGCTCGCCGAAGATCCCGACCTCAGCGTGGAGTCGAAGCTAACGATAGTCACGGAGACGAAGATACCGGGGAGGCTGATAGACGAGATTTTGAAGATCGAGGGGATAGAGAAAGTAGTGATAAGCTGATCACTCCTTCTTCAACCTCGGCATGCAGATGATCTCGCGGATCTCCATGTCGAAGAAGCTGTTCGCGTGAGCTGGACGTATTACGACGGCTGTATCGGCTCCTCTGCTCCTGCCGCCGACGGCGACGATCTCCTCTATCGGAACAGCCCCGGCGTCGGCAGCCATTATCGCTATCTCGACGCAAACTTTGAGTCCGTGACCGAAGAGAGATCTCAGAGCTTCAGCCACAGCTTCGACTCTGCTGACACCTCCTAACTTCCTCGTGAAGCTCCTCTCGACTCCGGAAAGTGCGTGGGTCTGCCTGACTATCGTGACGCCCTTCGATCTCAGAAAATCCTCGACCTCGGGGCTCATCGTGTTCTTTCCCTCACCTATGAAACCTGTGTGGTAAGTTACGACGACGAGCTTCATGTTCTCGTCGATCACTTCGAGCGCCTTCTTCGCGGTTTCGCCGTAAGATGATGCGACAACCAGATACCTTATCCCGAGCTCCCTAGCCCTCTCGACAGCAAGTTTGAGTGTTGCCTCGGTGTTCTGCTTGCCAGGCTTCTCGAAGTAGACGATCTTCTTTTCCCACATGGAGAGAGTTGATCTGAGGTTAAAAGTTTGATGCGAAGCGTTTTAAAAAACTCCGGAAACTCGCGGCATGGAAAAGGTCAGACTGGGATTGGTGGTCTCGGAGTTCAACAGGGACATCACCTACATGATGGAGGTCCTCGCAAGGGAGCACGCCGAGTTCCTCGGTGCCGAAATCGTGGAGACGATAAGGGTGCCCGGTGCCTTCGACATACCGATAGCCGTCAAGAAGATGCTCGAAAAGGGGAGGGTCGATGCTGTCGTAGCAATAGGGTGTGTAATCGAGGGCGAAACCGAGCACGACGAGGTCGTGGCTCAGCACGCTGCGAGGAAGATAATGGACCTCAGCATCGAGTACGGCAAGCCGGTTACGCTCGGCATAAGCGGACCGGGGATGGGCAGACTTGCAGCAGCCGAAAGGGTCGACTACGCCAAGAGAGCTGTTGAAGCTGCCGTCAAGCTTGTTAGAAGGCTGAGGGAGTATGAGAGCGGCTAGGCGCGTGGAACTCATTCAGCCGTCCGCAACGCTCAGAATCTCTTCTATGGCTAAGAAACTCGCCAAAGAGGGAAAAGACGTCGTCGACATGAGCGTCGGCGAACCGGACTTCGTGACACCGAGCCACATAATCGAGGCTGCCGAGAGGGCGATGAGGGAGGGGAAAGTATTCTACACTCCGACGAGGGGGATTCCCGAACTGCTCGAAGCCATAGCCGAGAAGCTCAGAAACGAGAACGGAATAGACGTGAGCGAGGAGAACGTCATAGTGACGCCGGGCGCGAAGTTCGCGATCTACGCGGCGGTAATGAGCGTTGTGGATGAAGGGGACGAGGTTCTGCTGCTCGACCCCTCCTGGGTCAGTTACGAGCCGTGCGTTCTGATGGCTGGAGGCAGAGTCGTATGGGTTCCGCACGACGAGGGTTTTGAAGATGCACCGATCGAAGACTACGTGACTTCGAGGACCAAGATGATCATCGTAAACTCCCCCAGCAATCCGCTCGGAGTTGTTTATCCGATGGAATTTCTGAGGAAGGTTCGAGATCTAGCCGTAGACCACGACATCATCGTGCTGTCCGACGAGATCTACGAGAAGATAATATTCGAGGGTGAGCACGTTAGTCTCGCATCGCTCGACGGCATGCTGGAAAGGACTGTAACCGTGAACGGCTTCTCGAAATCGTACTCCATGACCGGGTGGCGTCTCGGATACGCTGCAGCCCCGAAGTGGATAGTAGAGGCGATGGAGAAGATCCAGTCGCACTCCGTGAGCCACCCGACGTCCTTCGTGCAGTACGCCGGAGTAGCGGCACTTAGGGGTGATCAGAGCTTCGTTAGCCGCATGGTCGAGGAGTTCAGAGTGAGGAGGGACATGATAACCGGCAAGCTCGACGAGCTCGGCATCGAGTACGCACCGCCGAAGGGAGCCTTCTACATATTCATGAACGTCGGGCGCGACGGCACGGAGTTCTGCGAGGAGTTCCTAAAGAGGGAGCACGTAGCTCTTACCCCCGGTTCGGCTTTCGGGATCTCCTACAGGAGCTGGGTCAGGCTCAGCTACGCGACGTCGAGGGAGAGAATCGCCGAGTTCCTCAAGAGGCTCGAAAGGTTCATCGGATGAAGCTGGAGGAGTGGCTCAGGGTATACGAGCAGATACTTGAAGATTTCGGATTCAGCAGGGAGAAGGACGAGGAAGCTGCGAAGCTCATGCACGAACTAGCGAAGGATAAGCTCCTCGACGCGTCGATCCTCGAATTTCTGCGCGGAAAGAGCGTTGCGGTGATAGGAGGAGCTTACGGTGGTGAGAGTGTTACCGAGGAACTCGTAATCACGGCAGGAAAAGCCGTGCTCAGGTTCGACGCCACGCCGCACGTCCACGTCACGGACATGGAGGAAGACGACGACGTTCTGGTCGAGCTGGAGAGGAGCGGCTGCATCCTCGTTTTGCACGCGCACGGAGACAACATCGACAGGATAAAGTCCGTCGTGCCGAAGCTCCGCCGCTTCATCGCAACCACGCAGAGCGTCCCGTTCGATAGAGTCTACAACTTCGGAGGCTTCACGGACGGCGACAGGGCGGCGATAATAGCGAAGAGGTTCGGAGCGAGGAGGATAAAGCTCTACGGATTCGACTTCGAGGCTGCGAGCGGCACGAAGCTGAAGAAGCTCCGCTGGGCTAAGAGGATACTCGAAATGGAGGGGCTGCTTTGAAGGAAGAGATCAGGCGGCGTGTGTGGGACGAAATGCTCAGGAGAGGCATCGCCAGACCTCCGCTTCCCCCTCACAACAGAATACCAAACTTCGCAAACGCCGAGAAGGCTGCTGCAAAACTCGCGGAGCTTCCGGAATGGAGGGCTGCGAGGATTGTCAAAGTCAATCCGGACAGCCCGCAGTTCCATGTAAGGCTGATGGCGTTGCGGCAGAACAAGCTCCTCATAATGCCGACTCCGAGGATGAGGGAGGGTTTCCTCGTCCTCGACCCTTCGAGGATCCCTAAAAATCTGCATACTAGGGCTGCGACGATAAGGGGAGCCTTTCAGTTAGGCAGAAAGATAGCTCCAGAGGAGTTCCGGGAACTCAAAATCGACTTCATAGTCGAGGGGAGCGTAGCGGTAAACGAGTTCGGCGAGAGACTCGGGAAGGGGAGAGGCTACGGGGAGTTCGAGTTCGCCGTGCTGCTCGAGCTCGGCTGCATCGACATCGACGTCCCGATTGCGACCACCGTTCACGACGTTCAGGTTGTTCCGTACAGGCTGCCTCAGGAGCCCTACGACGTGCCCGTGGACTACGTGGTCACACCCACGAGGATCGTAAGAGCCAGAAGGGGAGAAAGACCGAAGGGGATAATCTGGGAGCTGCTCGACGACGAAAAAAGGGATATACTTCAGAAAACCCGGCTCTCATCACTGCTCAGAGGTGGTGCATCTCATCACTGCAAAAATTCTGGCGGCGGCTGTTAAGAGCTTTTGCCGAGTTTGAGCAACGGATAAAGTTTAAAAACTAA
>JBEVCD010000026.1:0-46294 GCA_040514265.1 Archaeoglobaceae archaeon
ATAATATATTTTTCTGCCTACTTTTTTCTTTCTGACGATGTCCAGTGAGTGTAGGATGTTCAGGTAGTGGCTTTCAGTAGCCCTCTTTCTGCCCGTAAGCCTGGCAACGTCGGATGCTGTCGCCTCTTTCAATCTCAAGAGGGCTGCGACGGTTCTACGTATGTTTTCGGGTAAGTCCTCTATCATCATCACGAAACCGATGGCGCATTTTTAATTCTTTCCTTGTCCGGCGAGGCAAAGTTTTAAATGCATGCCTGCAGGAAAAGAGATTATGCCGAGAACCAAGAAAGTCAAGCAGGCTGCGAGGTTCGGAGCCAGATACGGTCTTAGAATTAGGAGGGCTTGGCTCGAAATCGACGTTCTTCAGAGGAAAAAATACGTCTGCAAGAAATGTGGAAAGAAGGCTGTCAAGAGAGTTGGAACCGGGATATGGGAGTGCAAGCACTGCGGATACAAGTTTGCCGGTGGTTGCTACGTTCCCGAAACGTCCGCTGCGAAAATAGTTGAGAAGGCTACGGGGTGATCCCGTTGTCCTACATCTGCCTCGTTTGCGGGGCGGAAGTCGACGTTGACCTCGAAAGAAACATAATTCAGTGCATGATGTGCGGACAGCGCATCTTGATGAAACCCAGACCGCCTGCGAAGAAGAAAAGGGTGAAAGCGATATAGCTTTTTCGATGAGCCTGAAGTTCGCCTGCCGGGGCTTGTATGGTAGCCGGGCTGAAGGTGAGGCTGTAGTTTCGAGGAAGCAGGTCTCTTTTTTCGGCGACGTCAATGAGGACGGCGTAATTGTTGCTGGCGACAGCGACGTCCGCGGAACGAGTATAGCCGGCAAGGTCTTTGCGTTTCCGTCGGCGCGGGGGTCTACGGTAGGGTCGTACGCTCTGCTGAGGTTGAAGAAAGCGGGAAAAGCTCCCGTAGCAATAATTAACGCTAAGAGTGATATAATAGTTGCCGCTGGAGCTGTGCTCGCAGATATTGTTCTCGTAGATAAAGTTGAACCATCATTTTTCGAGGTTGTTAAAACTGGAGATTGGGTTATCGTAGACGCAGAAAAATGCGTGATCGTGGTGGAATGATAGACGACCGCGTGTTCAGGGTGTACGGAGTCGAAAAAGTGAGTGACGGATACCGCTTCTACGTCATTCCCAAGGCTGAAGCTTCCGAGATTAAGAGGTACATTTCTGATCTCAGCAGGAGGTACGACGTCTCGCTAAAATACGAGTTCGGAGAGCTCGTTCTGGAGATCAAGGAGATGAAGGGGGAGAACTACTGGGTAAACGTCTTGCTTTTCCTCGCAACCGTGGCGTCGACGACGTTCGCCGGGATGTGGCTTTACCCGCAGCCCTCGCTACTGGGCGGCTTGATGTTCTCCGCAGCGCTTATGAGCATACTGCTGAGCCACGAGACAGCCCACTATTTGGCTGCCAGGAAATGGGGGATGAGGACGTCGCTGCCGTACTTCATACCCTTCCCCACTGTAATCGGGACGCTTGGGGCTGTTATAAGGCACAGAGGAGTCATCCCGAACAGAAAAGCCCTCTTCGACGTCGGCGTTTCTGGACCGCTTTCCGGGCTTGCAGTTGCCATCCTCGTAACATACATAGGGGCGAAGATTCCGTTCGAGGCGAGCGGCGGCGAAGTTTACATCGGTGTTCCCCCGCTTTACGAAGCTGTGCTCAGACTGGCAGGATTCGAGGGGGAGTTCGTTCACCCCGTAGCCTTCGCCGGTTGGATAGGGATGTTCGTAACGCTTCTGAACATGTTTCCCGTCGGTCAGCTCGACGGCGGGCACGTTTCGAGATCTCTCCTCGGAAAAAAAGCCGACAGAGTCTCGAAGGTCTTTCCGCTGCTGTTGCTGGCTTTCGCCCTCTACCTGACTTACAACAGGCTACCCTCGTCTCTGTGGGTTTTCTGGTCGATCTTCACGTTCTTCCTGTCTTCCGCACCTCATCCCGAGCCCGCGGACGATGAAACGCCCGTTGGAATAACCAGAACTCTCGTAGGGATCGCAGCCTTCGCCCTCGCAGCCCTCTGCTTCACTCCCGTGCCGTTCTACTATTGAGAAGCTCCGTGACCTTTGCCCTGTACTTCAGAAGCTCCGGTGAGTTCCTGTCTCTCGGCTTCGGTAGCTCAACTCTTACCTCCCCTACGACTTCCGAGGGTCTCGGCGAGAGCACGATAACGCGATCCGCTAAAAACACAGCCTCCTCTATGCTGTGAGTCACAAAGATCACGGCTTTCTCCCTCACGATCCTCAGAAGCTCCTCCTGCATCCTCTCCCTTGTTCTGGCATCCAAGCTGGCGAAGGGCTCGTCCATCAGAAGAACTACCGGATCGATAGCGAGAGCCCTCGCTATTCCGACGCGCTGCCTCATCCCGCCGCTGAGCTGGTGCGGGTAGAAGTTTTCGAAACCCGACAGGCCTACGACTTCGAGCATCCTCTTCGCAATACTGACGTCGTGAATTTTTCTCGCTTTGAGCGCGAACATAACGTTGCCCAATGCAGTTTTCCACGGTAGCAGTCTGTCGTCCTGGAATACGAAGCCGACGCCACCTCTAACGCTGACGCTGCCGGAGTCAGCCCTCTCTATTCCGGCTATTATCTTCAGCAGCGTAGTCTTGCCGCAGCCGCTCTCGCCCACGATGCAGACGAATTCGCCGCTCCTAACGCTGAAGCTGACGTCTCTTATGACCTCCAAGTCCCCGTAGCTCTTGCGAACACCTCTTACGCTCACGACCTCCATGGTGCGAGCACCCTTTCGAGTCTGAGCAGAACCTCGTTCATGATGTAGCCGACGGCACCTATCATCGCGATCCCCGAAACTATTTCAGCTGTTCTGCCGCCGACCTCGTACATCACGAGGATGAAGTAACCCAGCCCATCGCCGCTGCCGGCTATCATCTCGGCAGCCACTATGCTCATCCAGCCAACTCCCAGGCCTAAGCGGATGCCGGTTACTATCCCCTGGAGGCAGTAGGGCACCACGATCTCTTTTAATATCAGCGAGTTCGACGCTCCGAAGACCTCAGCCATCTCGATGTACTCTTCCGGCACGCTTCTGGCTGCATCGAACACGGCAACCACGCACGGAAAGAAGGCGCCGACGAAGACTATGTAGAGCTGAGCGAGGAGCGAGGTGTTGGGGAAGGGTGCGAAGATTATGTAGGCGATCGGTATCCACGCGAGCGGCGGAATGGGGCGGAGAATTTCGATCATAGGCATTATGAGGTCTCTAGCTCTCGGAAAGTAGCCCGAAAGACCAAGCGGTACTGCGAGCGTGAAGGCTGCGGCGGAAGCCGTTAGAACTCTGGAGAGACTCGCGAAAGTGTGCTCAAGCAGACTTTTGCCTAAAATGGGTTCCGGGGCGACGATTATCTGCAGAAACTTCGCGGCAACTTCGTGCGGGTAGGCGAGAGACGTGAAGGTCGAAACTCCGGTCCATAGCAAGAGAAAGAGCAGAATCGAAACAGCCCTCATAACTTTATTCCTTGCCTCTCCGCGAACATTCTGAGCAGAAAGTCCTGAACTGTGCCGAATCCCGGAATCGCAACTTTTCCTCTGAGCTCCTTCAAGCCCTTCTTCACAACTATAGCCGACCCCTCGTTGTTGGCTCCGGCTACTACGCTTATCGGCACGTCGTCGTTTATCCTCTTGAGCATCGCAGGTGCGCTGCCCAGGTACCCGGCATCGATCTCGCCGCGCTTGAAGGCTTCCATCTCGTAAACGCCGTTCGGATACTCCTTAGGGATGACCCTTATTCCGACCTCGTCGAAGTACCCCTCCCTGAGCGCTACGTAGAAGGCGAGCTGATGTAGATCGGCTGTTAGGTATCCTATCCTGAGCGTTACGTTCACCTTCTCCGGCTTCCAGTTCGGATCCTCGTCGAGCTTGCCCTTCACGTAATCGTAGGCTTTTCGATAAACGAACTCGTCGAAAAACTCTTCCTCGCTGTATCCGAGTTCTTCCACAGCCTTTACGTATCCGAATTCCCTCAGCTTTTCGTAGTAGACCTTCAGCTGCTCGACGTCCGGAAACTCGACGAACTTTATTCGCTTCATCGCCTCCCTCACGACCTCCTCGCTCCTCCCGGTGAACTCGACTGCGTAACCTATTACCCTCTCATCTCCGCTGTTTATCAGCCTCGTAGCCTTTACGTGAGCCCACACGAGCGCAATCGCAACGCTCTCGTTCGGCTCGTGCATCGCAACTACGCAGCACGGATGGTTTGGCCATATTTCCGCCGAAGTCGCGAGGATCTCGCCGTATCCGCCGATGACGGCTTCGCTGACGAACGGTTCCCACGCGACGAAGGCGTCTATTTCTCCGAGCTTTAACTGTTCGACCATGTCCCTCGGCGAGAGCTTTACGACCTCCAGACCCTTTTGGGCGCAGAGTGCCAGGAGAACGAGCATTAAGATGGCGACCCGCTTCATGATACAACTAAGCTCAGCCATTTAAATATTTTCGTTTCAAGCCCAAAAATAGTCGAATTCGAAAATATTTTAAGTTTAAATTACCAATTTCGGTATGCTCGAAGCCGTTGCTAGAATGATTGCGGAGGGTAAGGACTTCTCCGAAATCCTGAGGTTCATAATGGAATCGAAGGGCTGGAGTGTGACTAAGCTGTCTGAGAGAACCGGGATTCCGCTTTCTACGCTCTACAAGCTTTTGAGAGGCGAGAGACCGCGTTACGAAACGATCGTCAAAGTGCTCCAAGCTCTAAAGGAGCGCGGATTCGTCGCGGTGATAGCTGCGAGGTACGTGCTCGAAGACGTTGAACTGCCGGAGGGTGTGAAGCCGTATCCTGCGAACTCCTTCGAGGAGGTAATAGTTTCCGCTGTCAGGGCTGAGAGGGAGGGAGCTGCAGCCATAGTCTGTGCACCGATAGCGAGCGGAATCGTTGAGAAGATCGTCAGCGTTCCCGTGGTAACCATAAGACCGAGAGGTAGTATCCTGAAAGCCGTGGAGCAAGCCCTGAAGAGGGTCGGGTAAAGTTTTTTAGCTGAGCTTCCGAGTCTCAGAGATGAAAAAGGTCATCACCGTAAACGTCGGCAAGAAGGGGGTAACGGAAAGTTTAATAAACGAAATCAATCTGCTACTCGAAAAGCACGGAGTTGTGAAGGTGAAGATGCTCCGAAACTTCAGGATGGCGTCCGGTAAGCACAAGAAGGAGCTTGCAGCCGAAATAGCTTCGAAGGTAAACGGTAAACTCGTGGACTTTAGGGGTTTCGTCCTAACTTTCAAGAGGTGTTGAGTATGACGACCGTTTACGATGTCCCGGCTGACTTGCTGATTCAGAGGGTAGCCGAGAAACTGAAGGACATGGTAGCTCCGCCGGAGTGGGCGAAGTACGTGAAGACGGGCGTGCACAAGGAGAGAGCTCCGCAGCAGAAGGACTGGTGGTACTACAGGCTGGCTTCAATCTTCAGGAGGGTCTACATCGACGGTCCGGTCGGTATCGAGAGGCTCCGAACATACTACGGCGGGAGGAAGAACAGGGGTGTTAAGCCGGAGAAGTTCAGGAAGGGTAGCGGCGCTATAATAAGGACAGCCCTGCACCAACTCGAACAGCTCGGGTTCGTCGCTAAGACGAAGGAAGGAAGAGTGGTGACGCCGATGGGAAGGTCGTTCCTCGACAGGGTCGCGGCGGAAGTGAAGAAAGAGCTCGTGGAAAAGATTCCGGAGCTCGCGAAGTACTGAGGTGATGCCGATGGACGATATGGAGCTCGAAGAAATCAGGCGCAGAAAACTCCTTGAGCTTCAGCGCAGGCAGGAGCTCGAAGAGCTGAGGAGGCAGGAGGAGCTGAAGAGACAGTACGAAGCTCAGAAGAGAGCGATACTGCGCGCAATACTCGAACCGGAAGCCAGAGAGAGACTTTCGAGGCTCAAGCTCGCCCATCCGGAAATAGCTGAGGTCGTAGAAAACCAGCTGGTGGCGCTCGTGCAGAGTGGAAGGTTGCAGACCAAGATAACGGACGAGATGCTCGTAGAGATACTGAAGAGGATGCAGTCGAGGAGGAGGGAAACGAGGATAATTAGGAAGTGATCGTTATGGGAAAGAAGACAGTAGGTGTGAAGTTGCGTCTGGCTAAAGCTCTCAAAGCAAACCGCAGAGCTCCTATCTGGGTTACGATAAAGACCAAGAGGAGGGTTTTCTACAGTCCGAAGCGCAGGCACTGGAGGAGGAGCAGGTTGCAGCCGTGAGGTGGTAGCGTGGCAAAGGTAGAGGTCGAGAGAGTCTATTCGCTTCAGATAAAGCACAAGATGAAGCGCTACCCGAGGTGGCTGAGGGCGAAGAAGGCGATGAGGTACATAAGGAAGTTCCTCGCAAGGCACATGAAGGTTCCCGAGGAGAACGTGAAGATCGACGCGAGCATAAACGAGAAGATATGGGAAAGGGGAGCAGAAAAACCACCGGCAAGGATAAGAATCAGGGCTGTGAAGTTCGATGACGGCATCGTCGAAGCTGAACTCGTCAAATGAGGCTCGCAGCCGTAGCGGGAAACCCGCTCGTCGGAATGTATGCGAAAGCCTCTGAAGAGTTTGCGATAGTCGGCGTCAGGGACAGCAACTTTGTGGAGATCATCGCTGAAGAGCTCGACGTCGACGTTGTGGTTACAACAATAGCCGGTTCCGAGCTCGTCGGAGCTCTTGCAGTTGTGAACTCCAACGGTGTCGTCGTAAGCTCGGCTGTGTTGAGCAAGGAGCTCGAAGTGCTCAGGAAGAAACTGGAGGTAAAAGTTGTGGACACACCGATGACGTGCTTCGGTAACAACTTCTGCTTAAACGACAGAGGCGGAATAGCGAATCCAGAGGTCGACGACATTGTGATCGAGACTGTTTCGGACTTCCTCGACGTCGAAATACTCAGGGGAACGATAGGGGGGATAAAGACAGTCGGAATGGCGGGCATCGTTACGAACAGGGGCGGACTTGTTCACCCGAACATAACTGAGTGGGAGAAAAAGAGGCTCGAAAGTGTGACCGGAGTTGAAGTTCTTGAGGGCACCGTGAACTTTGGAACGGACATGGTTGGAGCTGGCGTGGTTGCGAACTCCAAGGGGTGTGTGGTGGGTAGGGACACTACCGGTTTCGAGCTGGGCGTTGTGGAGGAAGCCCTGTTTTCGTGAGGTGGGTGTTCGTGAGGTTCGAAGTTGTCGGGAAGTTTAAAACTCCGGAAGGCTGGCAGAAGTTTCGGAAGATCGTGGAGGCTCCGAGCGAGAAGTTCGCGTTGGAGAAGGTGTACTCGCTGATCGGGAGCAACCACAAGGTGCAGAGACACCTCATAAAGATCGAAGACATGAAGAAGGTGAGCGAATGAGCGAGGAAGAGGTCAGACAGAAGGTTGCCGCTCTGCAGCAGCTGCAGCTTCAAGCAGAAGTTCTGCAGCGACGTGTGGTGGAACTCGAACTGCTTCTCTCCGAATACAACAGAACCCTCGAAACGCTGGAGTACTTCAACTCGATCGAAGGCGACGTGGAGGCTCTGATGAACCTCGGAGGCGGCGTTTTCGCTTACGTGGACATCAGGGAAAACAAGAAGTTTCTCGTAGACGTGGGTGCGGGCGTTGTGGTCGAGAGGGAGGTCAGCGAAGCGATAGACTTCATAAAGAAGAAGATATCCCGCGTTGAGGAGGCTATAAATCAGACCAGCGCAGCCCTTCAGGAGATTCTGCAGAGAGCTGCGAAGATTCAGGAGGAGCTTGCGAAGAGCGAGAAGTAGCATGTTCGGCTCGCTGAAGAACAAGCTCAAAAATCTGTTCAGGAAGATCGAGGAAGAGGAGAAGGGAGAGGAAGTAAAAAAGGTAGGTCTAAAGGAGAAGGTAGCCGCAGTAATCAGTGGAGAAGTCGTCATAGACGAGAAGAAGGTCGAAGACATACTCGAAGACCTCGAAATCGTGCTGCTGGAGAGCGACGTAGCGTTCGAGGTAGTGGAGGAGATATCGAGGAACCTCAAGGAGAGACTGGTCGGGAGGAGGAAAAAGATAGGAGAAAAGCTCTCGAATATAGTCCTCGCAGAACTCAAGTCCGTGCTGCTCGAAGTTCTCAACGTCAATCGCTTCGACTTCGACGAGTTCGTAGCGGATGCTTTGAGCAGAAAAAAGCCTCTCAACATAATTTTCGTCGGAGTAAACGGAACAGGTAAAACTACGACGATAGCGAAGGTGGCTAAAAGACTCATGGACTCCGGATACTCCGTTGTGCTCGCAGCCGGCGACACGTTCAGAGCTGGAGCTATCGAGCAGCTCGAAGAGCATGCGAAGCGCTTGGGAGTCAGGGTGATCAAGCACAGACAGGGCTCGGATCCAGCTGCGGTGATATACGACGCTTTAAAGCACGCGGAGAGCAAGGGAATCGACGTCGTCCTCTCCGACACCGCCGGCAGGATGCACACGAAAAAGAACCTGATAGACCAGCTCGAAAAGATAAAGAGAGTCACGAAGCCCGACCTCACGATCTTTGTCGACGAGAGCATCGCCGGGAACGATGCGGTCGAAAGGGCGAGGATGTTCAACGAGGCGGTTGGAATAGACGGAAGCATACTTACAAAGATCGACGCAGATCCCAAGGGTGGAACCGCCATATCGATCAGCTACGTAACAAAAAAGCCGGTCCTTTTCCTCGGGACCGGGCAGAACTACGACGACCTCGTTAAGTTCGAACCCGAGTGGCTCGTCGAGAGAATTCTCTCATGAAGGTGGTCATACCCTTCAAGTTCTTCAACCCGAAGTCGAGGTTGTCGTCGATTCTTAACGAGGAGGAACGCACTAAACTCGCCCTCGCCATGCTCGAAGACGTTCTGGACGTTTTGAACAGCTGTGGCTGCGATGTGAAAGTCGTAACGCCGTATCCGATCAGCGTGGATGCGGAGATATCTGTCGACGCAAGACCGCTCGACGACGTCGTCAACGACGAGCTCAGAGAAGTTCCCAAAGCCGTTGTGATGTCAGATCTACCGCTGCTGAACGAGGAAGTCTTCACGCGCTTCCTCTCGGTCGAGGGAGACGTGGTGATAGCTCCAGGGAGAAGAGGAGGAACGAACATGCTGCTCGTCAGGCGGAAGGGCTTCAGAGTATCCTACCACTACGGAAGCTTCCTCAAGCACCTTAAGACCGCAAGGGCCCTCGGTTTCACCGTTGCGGTATTCGATTCCTTTTTCGCCTCCGTCGACATCGACGACGAGAGCGACCTTCTCGAACTCATGATCCACGGAGAGGGGAAGAAATCGAGGCGCTACCTCGAATCCATCGGTTTTAGAGTACTGATGGAGAGAACTCCTAGGCTCGTGAGGTAGATTTTTATACTAAACGACCTTCCAGTCTTCTGATGGAAGAATTCGAAATCTGGGTCGAAAAGTATCGCCCCCGCACGCTCGACGAGATAGTAGACCAGGAGGAGGTCGTCAGAAGGCTGAAGGGTTACGTTAAGCAGAAGAACATACCGCACTTACTCTTCGCCGGACCTCCGGGAACAGGCAAGACAGCAACGGCTATAGCTCTCACGAGGGATCTCTTCGGCGAAGTCTGGCGCGACAACTTCATAGAGCTCAACGCCAGCGACGAGAGGGGAATAGACGTCGTAAGGCACAAGATAAAGGAGTTCGCGAGGACCGCCCCGATAGGCGGGGCTCCGTTCAAGATAATATTTCTCGACGAAGCCGACGCGCTTACGGCGGATGCGCAGGCTGCGCTGAGGAGGACTATGGAAATGTATTCGAGGAGCTGCCGCTTCATACTCAGCTGCAACTATCTGAGCAGAATAATAGAGCCGATACAGTCCAGATGTGCGATATTCAAGTTCAAGCCCGTGCCGAAGGAGGCGATGAAGAAGAGGTTGCTCGAAATATGCGAAAAGGAGGGAGTTAAGATAACCGAGGATGGGATTGAAGCTCTCCTTTACGTCGCGGGGGGCGACTTCAGGAAGGCTATAAACGCTCTGCAGGGCGCGGCGGCGATGGGTGAAGTCATAGATGCGGAAGCTATATATCAGATAACTGCTACAGCCCGCCCCGAGGAGGTAGGCAAACTCCTCGAAACGGCGCTGAAGGGCAACTTCCTTCAGGCGAGGGAATACCTCGAAAGGCTGATGGTCCGTTACGGAATGAGCGGTGAAGACGTCGTAAATCAGCTCTTCAGGGAGATAATCTCGTCCAAGCTGGACGAGAAGCTTAAAGTTGTACTCGTCGACAAGCTCGGCGAGATAGACTACAGGCTGACAGAGGGAGCAAACGAAAAGATTCAGCTCGAAGCATACCTTGCATTTCTAGCCACGCTGGCGAAGAGGGCATGAGCTGGAAGCTGAAGGATGAGAAGCTGGCTTCATACCTCGAAGCGAAGGAGAGGGGCGAGATCGACCACGACATCGTCGAGGTTCTGGACTTCATAAACTCCCTCCCGAACTACGTCACGCTTTCGAGCTGCAGCGGTAGGATAGCAGTCGTTGACACTCCGAAAGTAGGTGACAAAGCTGCAGCCAGGTTTGCGGGTAAGTGGCATAGAGAGGTGAGCGTCGAGGAAGTCGAAGAGGCTGCGAAGACATGCGAAAGCGTCGGCTGGCTCATTCAGTATCCGCCGATCATCCACGTCGCCTGCAGGAGCATTGAAGACGCTAGATTTCTGCTCGAAATTGCGAACAACGCGGGTTTTAGGAGGAGCGGAGTGATATCCTTAAAGAACCTCATAGTCGAGATATCCTCGCTCGAAAGGATGGAGCTTCCGGTTTCGGTCGAAGGAGAGCTGCTGGTGGACAGAGACTACCTCGAACTCGTTGTGAAATTCGCGAACGAGAAGCTCAGAAGGGGGAAGGAGAAGGTAAAAAGGCTTTACCTCCTTCTGAAGGAGTAAACCCCGATCGCCGCCACGATTATTCCCGCGATCAGCGAGGTCGCGAGTTCCACGATGTTCGGAGTTTCTATGAACCTCGCCGCCCCCCAGATCAGCAGCGCTCCCGAGGCGATCAGGAAGGAAGTCGAGAAGTACTTTGCGATTCCTCTGCCCTCCGCGTAGGCGTCCGCAGCTCTGGCAAGGGCTGCAAAGATGCCAGCTAGCGCGAACCAACCGATGCTCGAAGTCACGAAAGACGTAGCCATCCTGTAATCCTCGACGTTCATGGCTGCGTTTATCCCCTGGACTACTCCGACTACGAGGAGTATGGCTGAAGTTATGTAGAGAACGAAAGATATCCTTCCCTCGACGAGGGAGTTCTTTATCGCAGCTCCGTAGGCTTCCACACTCTTATCCCAGCCGTAAGCCTTCGCGAGGAAATAGATGCCGAGAAAGAACACTATACCGCCCAGACCCCACTCGGGGTGCTGGAGTAAGAGGGAGATCGAGTAAACGAGAAAGATAACTCCGAGGGGTGCCAGCGTTACCCTCGCAACCTTGGGGTCGTTGAGCATTCGCCGGATCATGAAGTACGTGCTCTCGATCGTTCTGCTCTGCTTAACCACAACCCTGTGCACCGAATCCACCTTGAAGCGCGAGTATATCAGCGGCATGACGAACTCGTCTTCCGATCCATCGGTGACGACGACGACGCTTTCCGGCTTCAGCACCCTCGCAATTTCGTCGAGCTGCGTCGCAACCCTCGTGTCGGACTTCGCTCCGACGCTCTTGTCGCCGCAGACAACTACGACGTCGCAACCGAGCTCTTCGGCGAGCTTCACACCGGCAAACATCGCGTTGACGTCTGAATCTTCTGGATCGACGGTTGCAAGCCTCACGGCAGCCTCGATAACGTTCTTTTTCCCGACGACCGGAGAAGATATTCCAGCCTTTTCTCCGAGGTCGTTGTCCCTGTCGATTACGACTACCAGTTTCTCCACGAATACACTCGGCAGAAAAAGTTAAAAATTTTACTTCAACCTGCCTAGCACTTCTTTTGCTATCGTGTTGAGCTGGATCTCCTTCGTTCCCTCGTATATCTCGGTTATCTTCGCATCCCTGTAGAAGCGCTCTACCTCGTACTCGGCTATGTATCCGTATCCTCCGTGCATCTGTATGGCTTCGTCGCACACCTTAACGGCAACTCTGGCGGCGTAGTACTTCGCCATCGAGGTGAGCCCGGGGTCTATTCTTCCCTGATCGAAGTTCCAGGCGGCTTTGTATACGAGAAGCCTTGCAGCTTCGAGCTCGGTCTTCATGTCCGCTATCCTGTGCTGCAACGCCTGGAACGCCCCGATCGGCTGCCCGAACTGCTTCCTCTGCTTCACGTAATTGACGATCCTGTCGAAGGCGCCCTGGGCTATTCCGAGGGCTTGGGCTGCGATCTCGATTCTGCTCTCGTCGAAGAACTCCAGCACCTGATAGAACCCCCTGTTGAGTTCACCTATCACATCGTCCTCCGACACGCGGACGTCCTTGAAAGCAACTTCGGCTGTGGGCGATGCCCTGATCCCCATCTTACCGCCTATCTTCGTAATCTTCAACCCGGGCGCATCCTTTCTCACTAAGAACGTCGTAAAACCCCTGTAGCGCGGCTGGGCTTCGGGGTTCGTAACAGCTAGAACTACAAAGTAGTCCGCTATGCTGCCGTTCGTTATGAACGTCTTCGTCCCGTTTATCACCCACTCGTCCCCATCTTTCTCGGCCTTCGTCTTTATAGCCGTCAGGTCGCTGCCAGCCTCGGGCTCCGTGTAGCAGCCGGCGGTTATGGCTTCACCCTTTGCGACCTTCGGCAGAACTTCCTTTTTCTGCTCCTCACTCCCGAAGCGCATGACCACTTCAGAACTGAAGTCTGCCAGTATTATCGCGCTGCCGATCGTGCTGTCGGCTCTGCAGAACTCCTCTACAATCAGGGCGTTTTCGAGTATACCCATTCCTGCTCCTCCATATTCCTCGGGAAAGTGCACCCCGATGAACCCTAGCTGGGCTGCTTTTCTGTGCAGCTCGAAGGGAAACTCCTCCTTTCTGTCGAGCTCCTCCGCTATCTCCTTCTTGAACTCGTTGGACGCGAACTCCCAGGCTGCCTTTTTTATGTCCTTTTGCTCCTGAGTGAGTTCGAAGTTCATGTTGGGATTCAGCGAAATTCTTTATAATGTTTTTCTTCCGAGAGAATTCTCTCCTCTATCGAAACACGCTTTGCGAAGAGTTCTCTCACCTTCATCAGGTACCAGATTACGAGCACGTTTACGGCGATTTCGATCGCGAAAATCGGTGAGAGGAACGTCATCATCATCCCGTAAAGTGCGTTTAGCCCGCAGAGCAAAACGGCTAGTATCCTTCCCCACTCCCTCATGTTCAAAAGCCCCCAGCCGGCTGCGAAGTACAGGAAACCGAAGGTAAGCATGGAAATCGAAGCCGCATCGTACAGAAATTCGAGCTCTCCCTCCGGAATATTTACTCCGAAGTCTTTAGCTAGCTCTTCGTATTCCTGCTTGAAGATTTCGATACCCTCATCCCTGGCTGCGAACATCGAAAGTCCGAGGAACACTCCCACGGCGCCGACGAAGAGCATGAAGATCGCCACGAGTGAAACTCCGAGGGGACGCATGTTTTCTGTTGAACGGAAAAAATATATGTTTTTGTATCTCAAGCAAAACGTGCGGCAGAGGTTCGTGCTCGACACGACGGCGATAACCGATGCGGGCATGAGGATGAAGGAGGGTTACGAGACGCTCTGCGAGGGTGCCAGCGAGATACTCAACCTCATAGCCCTCGCGAGGCTGAATCTGGACATAAGCTGTTACATCCCCTACCCGACCGTGTACGGGGAGCTTGTCAGCTTTCTCCGCCGCTACAACTGCAGCGAAGACGTCTTCATCAAGCTGGACACGTGGCTGGTCAAGAAGACCCCGAACAGGTACGAAGTGAAGATTCCAGCCGTCATACTCTACGAATACATAGTTTCCGTCAGACAAAAGATAAACAAGGGCAGAAGGATAGCGGAGGAATTCATCTGGGAAAGTTCGGCGACGACGGCGAACTTCAACGGAAGCGGGGAGGAGCTGGAGAAGGAGATAGGAAACATAGTGTCGAGGTTTCGCGAAAAGTTCAGAACCGCCATGCGTCAGGGTCTGCTCGACAGCGCGCCGGATTTGGACGTTCTGCTCCTGGCGAAAGAACTCAACGCTGCGGTCGTGAGCAGCGACACCGGAATAAGGCGGTGGAGCGAGAAGCTCGGACTGCGCTTTGTCGAGGCTATGAAGTTTCCGAGGATGCTCAGGGAGTACCTCGCGCTGAAGGGGCTGGTAAAAGTTGAGGGCGAGTAACGTAGAATACGAAATTTTGTTCGAAAAGATTTGGCATTATACGTAGTCAGATTTTTAACATTTTTACAACTATTAGCAAAAATTTTTTAAATCACAAAACGTTACTGTAAACGACAATTAACGTAGGGTGGTGGTAATGAAAAAGCTTGCGATAGTATTGATAGTGCTGGTAGCATTGATAGCAGGCTGCCAGCAGCCGGCTACGACACCTACCACAACACCTACCACACCAAAAGAACCCATAAAAGTTTGTGCCCTCTTCGATACCCGCATTCCCATCTTCGCGGCAGACCTCGAAGCCATAAAGATAGCGGCTGAAGAAATAAACGAACAGGGCGGAATCCTCGGCAGACAAGTTGAAGTTATCCACGAAGACACGCAGAGAAAAGTTGACGTGGCGGTCGCAGCTTACAGAAAAGCTGTTCTTGAGCACGGATGTAAGCTAGTCTTCATCGAAGGTGTTTCGGAGGAAGCCCTCGCACTTATCGAGGAAGGTGCTCGAATATATCCGACCGCTCCACACATAGCGATCTCTTCGCAGGCTGCGATGGGGACGACGCTTAAAGTTATGGAGGACTACGACAGGTACAAGTTTTACTTCAGGAACCTCCCGCCCGACCCGTTCCTGAACTACGAAACAGCTAAGTGGTTCTTCGACATAGCGAAGAACGTCGTCGGGGCGAAGAAGGTAGCTCTGATGCTCGAAGAGGCAGCTTGGACTGAGTGCGCAAGAGAAGGTTGCAGAATTGAGACACCCAAGGGTCTCATAGACATCAAGCCCATGAAGGAGTGGGTCGAGGAGGAGTACGGACTCGAAGTTGTGTACGTAACAAACATAGCCGTCGGCGAGAAGAACTTCCTTCCGATGCTTGAGGAAGCTGCGAGGAACGGAGCCGAGTTTATATTCGTCCTTTCGAGCTGGTACACCGACACGATAACGCTGACCAAGCAGTGGGCTAACTCCGCCGCCAAGGACATACCGATAGCGTTCTTCGGAGGAGCCAATCAGTGGATGAAGTTCTGGGACCTCACCGGCGGAGCCTCGTTGGGCGTAATAACGATGATGTACGACGACGAGAACATTCCGCCGATATCGCCTCTAACGCAGAGCTTCGTAAAGAAAATGCACGAGAGGGGATACGCAGCCGACACGTCTGCACACTACTACTACTCGGAGCTTTACAGGTTCAAGCTAGCCGCGGAGCAGGTGGGAAGCGTTGACGACATAGATGCGATAATAAAGGCTATGGAAACCCTCCACTTCGACCTGCACACGGCTATATCTCCGAAGTACAACTACTTCGGCTACGATAGTCCTACGTTCCATTCTTACAGCGCAGGTCCCACCATAAACGCACAGATACAGTGCGACGGCAAACCCGTGTACATAATGAGACCGGAAGTCATGCTCGAAGCCGGATTCCCGCAAGCTGTTGCCGACATGATGAATCCGGGCGCCTACAAGCCGCCGGCTGAGCTCAGGCAGATCTGTGGAACCTCTTAATTTTTTGAGGTGTTCCTATGCTTGACACCGTCACCTTGATCCTAGTCTACACTTTTGTCTTCGGCTCTCTTTACCTCGGCATGTCCCTCGGCTTCACGATAACCACCGGTGTGCTCAGAGTCTTCAACCTCGCCTACGGAGCCAGCTTTTTGATAGCAGCCTACAGCGTCTGGTTCTTCTGGAAAGACGTCGGCGTACCTTTCGCAGCATCACTCTTCTTCTGCGTGATTCCCCTGGCAATCTTTGCGACCCTAACGTATTACGGGGTGATAAAGCCGTTCTTCAAAACCGAGGACTACATGCTCGCAGCGCTGATATCGGTCTTTATAATAGTCGAGGAGCTGATAAACTACTTCTACCCCGAGATAGTCGGCGTGTATTTACCGACGACGGTAATAGGGGGAACCGTAAAGATCGCAGCTGCGAGCGTTCCAGGTCAGATGATCGTTACAGCAATAGCGTCGCTGCTGACGTTTCTGGTCTACGCAGTTCTGCTGATCAAGACTAAGGTGGGGTTGATAATGAGAGCCGTGAGCCAAGACGTGCTAGCTTCGCGCATAACCGGCGTCAACTTCGACAGAACGTTCGTGATCTCAATGATCCTGGCATCGATACCGCCGGCGATCGTAATAATTCTGATGGCTCCGGTCTGGGCGCTCAATCCGTTCATCGGATGGGAACTCTTCACTTACGCGATCATCGTAACCGTTCTCGGCGGACTCGGAAATCTGCGCGGAGCTGTGATGGCTGCATACGTTATAGGATTCGTAAACGCCGCTGTAGGTTTCGCAATCAATCCGAGAATGATGCTCTTGGCTTCGCTCGTGATAACCATAATCGTGCTGCTCTTCAGACCCCGCGGACTTGCAAGGGCTGAGTCTGTGTGGTGATAACATGCGCTTGGAGCCGAGGAGGGGCAGGCTGATAATACATCTCGCCGGCAGGAAATTCGAGTGGACGATAGAGCCGAGGTACTGGAGAAACTCCGCGATTGGATTCCTGATCTGGCTGTCGTTGCCGGGGATCGTTTACGGAGCTTCGCTTATAGGCTTAAAACCTGTAGCCCTGCTTTCAACTCTGATCTTTGCCAACGTGATAGTGATGATATGCGTTCCGCTGACGCTCCAGATAATAGGCACCGGCAGGGTAAACTTCGGACCGCACTTCTTCGTCGCGATAGGTGGCTACGTTGCAGCTCTGCTGAGCAAGAACCTCGGGCTACCACCTTCGCTGACGCTGCTTGCAGCTTTTCTCGCGGGCTGCGGTATAGGCGCAGCCCTGAGTCCGATAACGATAATTTCGAGGGGGATATACTTCGTACTGATAACGCTGCTGCTCCCGTTCGTGCTCTGGCACATCACCTACTGGCGGTCCGACATCTTTGGCGCGGAGACGGGCATTCCTGGCGTGGAGCTCCTGGTCTCGACGGGCAACCTGATCAACGATCTCATAGCTTACTACTACATCTCTTTCGCGATCGCGTTCCTCCTGCTGTTTTTAACAGACAGGGTTCTGAGGTCGAGGTACGGCTTCCTGATGGGAGTGATAAACGAGGACGAGGACGTGGCTGCCTCCTACGGCATAGACATCAACAGAATAAAGGTTGTCGTGTTCACGATTACAAACGGTGCAATAGCCGTAGCTGGCTGGTTCCTGGCTCACTATCAGGGTAGCTTTACCGGACCGGCCTGGCTCACACCAGCGTTCCTCATTATAATACTGCTAACAACAACGCTCGGAGGCAAGGGGGCGATCTACGGAATCGTCATCAGCGCCTACGTGATAACGGTTCTGAGGGAAGTCACCAGGAGCGTTTTCGGCGAGCTATCTACAATCGCGCTGTTCGTAATCCTGCTGCTGTTCCTCTACCTGCTCCCGGAGGGCTTCTGGGGTCTCTACAGGAAGAGGAGATACCGCGAGTACGAGCCGAGCATAAAGGTCAGGAGGGAAGTTGAATGATCAGACTCGAAAACGTCGTTAAGAGGTTCGGAGGAGTAGTCGCTGTGGACGGCGTTAGCTTCGAGGTTCGCAAGGGCGAGATAGTGGGGCTCATAGGCCCGAACGGCGCCGGAAAGACTACGCTGATAAATCTGATCTCGGGCTTCTACAAGCCAGACGAGGGGAAGATAAACTTCAACGGGTACGACGTGACCCGGATGCCGACCTACAAAAGGGCTAAGCTGGGAATAGCGAGGACTTTCCAGAACCCGAGGCTGATACCGAACATGACGGCTCTCATGAACGTTCTCTACGCGATACTCGGAAGCGAGAGGGGCAAGAAGCTCTCCATGACCGAAGCTTACAGCGAGGCTGTTTACTACCTCGACATAGTCGGTTTGCTGAAGAAGAGAGACGTCCTCGCAGCCGACCTGCCGATATACGAGCTCAGGCTGCTCGAACTTGCGAGAGCCCTCGCTCTGAATCCGAAGCTACTTCTGATCGACGAAGCCATGGCGGGGTTGAATCCAGCCGAAGCTGAGAACGTGTCCAAGCTTATAGAGCGGTTGAGGGAGGAGTTCGACCTCACGATCGTGTGGGTCGAGCACGTCCTGAAGATTCTGATGAGGAGCGTCGAGAGGGTGATCGTCATGCACTACGGAAAGCTCCTCGCAGACGGAACCCCGGAGGAGGTCGTCCGCAAACCTGAGGTTATCGAGGCTTACATAGGGGAGGAAGCCGTATGATTTCCGTCTCGGATCTCGAGGTTTGGTACGGGAAGATAAAAGCCGTGGACGGCGTTAGCTTCGAGGTTCGCAAGGGCGAGATAGTGGGGCTCATAGGCCCGAACGGCGCCGGAAAGAGCACGATAATGAACTCGATCGTCGGCGTCGTGAAGCCGAAGAGAGGTGAAATAATGTTCGAGGGTGAGAACATAATCGACGAGCCGACTCACGAGAGGATAAAGAGGGGAATAGCAATCGCTCCCGAGGGAAGGAGGCTGTTTCCATACCTGACAGTCGAGGAAAACCTGCTTATGGGGGCGATACATGGCGAGGCTTGGAAGAAGAGGATGGAAAGACTTGAGTGGGTCTACTCGATATTTCCGAGGCTCAAAGAGAGGAGAACACAGTTCGCCAGAACGATGAGCGGCGGAGAGCAGCAGATGCTTGCCATCGGCAGAGCGCTCATGAGCTCGCCGAAGCTGCTTCTCATCGACGAACCGAGCTTGGGCTTGGCTCCGAAGGTCGCGCAGGAGGTTTACAGAACTCTGCGAGGTTTGAGGGAGGAGGGCATAACCGTGCTGCTAGCCGACCAAAACGCCCGCAGAGTTCTTGAGATTAGCGACAGGGTTTACGTCGTCGAGAACGGAAAGATCGTGCTCGAAGGAGAGAGCGGTGCGCTCGCGAAAGATGAGAGGATAAGGAGGGTGTATCTGGGCTTATGACGGACTATTTCGAGTTTATCGAGGAGCTGATAAGGAAGGGCGAGAAGCGGGAGCCGCCGCTGAAGGGCGTCAGAGTCGTGGAGGTGACACACTTCATCTTCGGGCCCAACATTGGAAGGATCCTAGCTCAGTTCGGTGCGGAAGTTGTGAAGGTGGAAACACCTGGCGAGGGGGACAGGTTCAGGATTGCAGCCGTCTTCGGCAGATTTTACAAGCGAGCGAACCTTGTATACGCGCTACTGAACGCAAACAAGTACTTCGTAGCCGCCGATGCTAGGGTCGAGAGGGCTAGGAAGATAATATTCGAGCTCGCGAGGAAAGCTGACGTCTTTGTCGAGAACCTCCGAGCCGGCTTAGCGGACGCCATGGGGATAGGATATTCGCAGATAAGCAAGGTAAATCCGAAAATAATCTACGTGAGCTGCTCTGGATACGGTCAGTTCGGACCCCTCAGCAGGGCTCCGAGCTTCGACGTCGCAGCACAGGGCGTTTCGTCCGTAGCTACAAAGACCGGGTGGGAGGACGTCGACGAGTTCTACAAGCTTCCCGACTACTTCGGCGACTACCTGCCGTCGATGCTCGCGACCCTCGCTGTTCTGGCGGCGCTCCGTTACAGGGAAAAGACGGGCGTAGGACAGTACATCGACGTCTCGCAGACGGAGTGTCTGCTCAGGTTCCTCTACGACATAACCTACTACAGCGTCACAGGCGAAGAGGTCGGAAAAACCGGCAACCTCGACCCGACGATGATACCCTCTGGCATATTCAGAACTTCCGACGGAAAGTTCGTCGCAGTGGCAGCCGTCAACTCTGAACAGCGCCGCAGGCTCGCGGAGCTTGCAGGATTCGGCGTTGATGAGGACGCGAAGTCGCAGGTGGAGAAGCTTGAAAGGTGGATAGAGTCAAAGAGCCTCGAAGAAGTACTTGAGCTGGCAAAGCAGCACGGATTTTCCGCAGCCCCCGTACTCGACGATCTGGAGGTAACCTACGACGAGTGGAGGAGAGAGAGGGGAAGCGTGGTGGAGGTAAACGACAGGCTGCTCGGCAGAGTTCTCAGCGTCGGACCGTTCGCCGTTTTTAGCGCAACTCCGGGCAGGATAAAGTGGCTCGGAAGACCCGTAGGATACCACAACAGGCTGATACTGAAGCGCTGGCTGAATCTGAGCGACGAGATGATAGACGAGCTAGAAAAGGAGGGTGCGATCGGTTACTGGGATGAGATGCCGGGCTGCGCCCCGCCGACGACTTGGAGCGAGGAGGAGGACGAGGTCTTCAGGGGTGAGAAAGATGAGCAGGGATGAAGCCCTGATGAGACTGTTCAGCGAAGACGAGAAGCCCCTCGCACTCGAAGACATCATAGTCGCAGAGGTGAGTGGTGAGAACTTCGCAGGAGCAATTGCAGCCGCTCTGCTTGCCGAACTGGGTGCTAAGGTCTACCGCATAGAGATCGGAGACGAAGCCAGGGAGATCACACCCTTCGGCGTGAAGGTGAACGGCGTCGGCATACCGTTCTTCGTCGAAAGCAGAAACAAGGAGTTCGTGGAGTTCGGAGAGGAGGCAAGGGAAATTCTGTTCAAAGCCGACGTAGTGATAGACGCCACACCTCCGGGCTACCTCGACGAGCTCGGAATGGGTTACAGGCAGATATCGGAGAAAAACGAGAAAGTGATATACGTTGCGATATCACCTTACGGGCACTTCACAGCCAAAGCGAGGGAGTTTCGCAACGTCCCGGACAGCGACATCGCAGCCCAAGCGTACAACGGCTATCCGACGCTGATAGGGAACCCGTACCTCACCGGAAAGCACTCTTACCCGCTGAGGGCTGGAATCTGGGCTGCTTGGATTCAGGCTGGTGTAAACGCCGCCGTAGCAGCGTTGATTGCCTTGATAGAGAGGGACAGGAGCGGTAAGGGACAGTTCGTCGACATAGCCACGCACGACGCCTTGGCAGTGATAAACCTGTTTCCCGTGGTCGTCGGGTTCCTCTTCGATAAGCCGCGGGGACGTTTCGGAACGATCGACTACGTCATCTACCCCTTCGGCTACTACCGCTGCAGGGACGGCTACGTAGCCATAGCGACGCCGACAGATGCGGATTTCAGGGCTCTGCTCAAGATTGTAGGTCGGTGGGACTTGGAGCCGGACTGGAGGTACAGCCTCGACCGCATATCTGACGACCTCGAAAGGATCAGGGAACTCGACGAGGAGCTGAACAAAACGCTTCAGAAGTTTACCGTAGCCGAACTCGTGAAGAGGGCGAGGAAGGTCAGGAGAGGAATATTCACGAGATACTTACGACGCTTCCTCGGTGAGCCTGTCATAGTAAAGCTCAACACTCTCAGAGAGATGCTCGAAGACAAACACTGGTGGATAAGAAGGGCGCTTGTTAAGGTAAAGGTCGGCGACAGGGAAGTTGTGGTACCGGGGGTGCCGTTCAAGATGTCCGAAACGCCGCCCCGCATACTCAAGTTCGTGAAAGGTGAAATTGAAAAAAAATAAAAACTGACGAAGCAACCAGAGAGCGGTGGTGGAAATGATTAGCGTGAACGAGCTGGCTCTGGATATAGTCGAGGACATGCTCGACATGGAGGAAGATCTGAGGATAGAGTCGAAGAAGCTCGAAAACGGAGCCACGGTTATCGACTGCGGAGTTAACGTGCTCGGGAGCTACGAAGCCGGAATTTACTACACCCTCGTCTGTATGGGTGGACTGGCGAACGTCGAGATAGTGGTGGACGAGATAAACGGCGTACCCTTCGCCTTCATAAGCGAGTATACCGACCATCCGGCGATTGCCTGTCTCGGAAGCCAGAAAGCCGGCTGGGCTATAAAGGTAGACGACTACTTCGCGATGGGCAGTGGTCCGGCGAGAGCACTCGCCCTAAAGCCCAAGAAGACCTACGAGCTGATAGAGTACGAGGACGACGCCGACGTGGCGGTAATAGCTCTCGAAGCCAGCAAGCTTCCAGACGAGAAAGTCATCGACTACATAGCGAAGGAGTGTGAAGTTGACGCCGAGGACGTCTACGCCCTCGTAGCCCCGACGGCTTCGCTGGTTGGAAGCGTTCAGATATCGGGCAGAATAGTCGAGACCGCGATATACAAGATGACGGAGATAGGTTACGACCCGAAGCTGATCATAAGCGGAGCCGGTCGCTGTCCGATAGCGCCGATACTCGAAAACGATCTGAAGGCGATGGGTGCGACGAACGACAGCATGATGTACTACGGTAGTGTCTTCCTGACCGTTAAGAAGTACGACGAGATACTGAAGAATGTCCCGAGCTGCACGAGCAGAGACTACGGAAAGCCGTTCTACGAGATATTCAAGGCTGCGAACTACGACTTCTACAAGATCGACCCGCACCTCTTCGCACCGGCTCTGATAGCCGTCAACGACGTTTCGAGCGGTAAGACCTACATCCACGGAAAGCTGAACGCCGAAGTCTTATTCAAGTCATACCAGCTGGTTTTTGAAGAGTAACCCCCTCCACATTTTTTGTGCGCTGCACGACTCAGCGGCGGAAAGCTCTCTCGAAGATCCTACGACACCTTCGGTGTTCGCTGGTAAGTAGCCCTCGAAGTCGACCCGTTTTGTGCTCGAAATGCAGGAACAGCGGCGACGAAGCCCGTGGAGGTGCTTAACGGCGACGATGAGATTCGTGAAACTACTACGTTTTTTCGCATTTCAGGTGTGACGAGCAGATGTGGGACTTCGAAGGGAAGGAATCGGACGTCCATGTTGTTAGAAAGCTTCTTTCCAGCTATCATGACTTTTCAGCTCGAAACAGCTTGGAAAGGACTTCAGGCTCACGATGAGAGTTCCGAATCCAGAGGTGGAAAAGGAAGAGGCAAAGCTTCTCGCAGAAACTCTCGAAATGATTCCACGCAGCTACGACTATGCCAGAAGTTTGGGGCTCGAGCATCCACCAATCTTTGAAGTAATTTTGCCAATGACGAGGAGCTCTGAGGAGCTGATGAAAGTTCACAGCTTTTACAGGGATTTTGTCGCTGGCAAAGGTCGATTTGAGCTCATGGGTGAGAGGATTTCAGACTGGCTGGGTGATTTTTTACCTGAAGAGATATCTGTCATCCCTCTTTTCGAAGACAGGGAATCGCTGATGAGGGCTGCAGAGATAGCTCGTGAGTATGCAGAGTGGGCAGGAATGGACAGCATGAGAGTTTTTCTTGCAAGATCCGACCCTGCTATGAACTACGGGTTTGTAGCTGCGACAGTTAAAAAAGCTCTTTTCGACCTCTCCCAGCTTGAAATTTCCACATTCTTGGAGTTGGTTCGTGCCCCTTCAGGGGAGGGCTTTCGCCTAAGAACCTCAGCGTTCTGGACGAGTTTCCGTCAGTCTACACCTTCACTGCTCAATCAGCTTTCAAATACGACCACGAGTTTGGAGAGGTGAGAAGGGCAATAAGAAGGATAAAGGCTGAGAGGGGGAGAGCGGATTATGTTGATGAAAGACACATTCAGGTGGCTGACAAGCTTAAGGAGAGCTACAGGAAGGGAGTTGAAAGGGTTGCATGGATTGCCAATCAAATTTCTCCCAAAATACCCCGCAGGAGGATGAGGAAGCTTCACGCTGGACTCTTCGGATATTCGAGGGGAGAGGGGATAAAGCTGCCGAGAGCCATAGCGTACTGTGCGAGCCTGTATTCTATTGGTCTGCCACCTGAGATACTCGGAATTGCGGAGATGACGGATAAGGACTACGAGGCAGTATGCGAGGTCTTCAGGAGCTTTGATGAGATGATGCAGTCTGCAATGAGGCTTTTCAACCCAGAAGTTCTGAAAATTGTTGACGTTTCAGCCGACTTCGAAAGGGCAAAGGAGCTTTTCGGCTACGAGCCAGATGAGAGGCATCTGGCAAAGACCAGCGAGATAATAAGGCAGATGGATGGAGATGTGAAAAATCTGATTGTTGAGGCAGGAGTTTTGAGGGGTTTTCTGGGGTAAATTAAAATCCAAACAACTCCCTCTTTAACTCATAAAAGCTCTCTTTTATGCACTCCCTTATTCGCTCCATCAGCTTCAGAATGAAGAAGATGTTGTAATATGTTGCTAAGCGGAGGTAAAGCAGCTCATTTGCCTTGTAGAGATGCCTGAGGTAGGCTCTGGAGTCCTGGCACACTAAGCAGTTACAGCTTCTGTCAACAGGCTTTGTATCCATTAGAATTTTTTATGTTGTTCAGCATGTCCTGCTTGCTCTTGCCCAGAGAACTGCCAATGCCGTATCCTGCAAAATCTCAGCTGTGAATTTCGCGGTGCGTGCGGTCTAAAGCCCTCGCAGCGAATATGATGTCGAATCCGAGGTTGGACCGGATTTCCATTGACTTTCTCTCATTCTTTCCTTCAGCTTCTCTTCTCTCAGCCCCTCAAGAAAGATGTTGTTGGCAATCTTTCCCACACCGTGCTCCATACTAAAGCACAAAGAAAAGGCCTGAAACCCTCCAGAATCCGTGACAATTGGGCCATCGAAGTTCATGAATTTGTGAAGCCCTCCAAGCTCCCTGATCAGCTCATCACCTGGCCTCAGGTGGAGGTGGTAGGTGTTGGCAAGGATTACCTCAACACCCATTTCCTTAAGGTCTCTGTTGTTCAGACCCCTTATTGCTCCAAGAGTGGCAACGGGAATAAATACGGGAGTTTTAAAGCTTCCATGTTTTAACCTCTCCAACCCGCATTCTATCGAGCTGATGCTTTATCTTGAACTTAATTCCGAGCTAATCACCAAACTCCTCATATATTTCAGGCAGGATGGCAGCGAGATGGTGGTACTCCTGAGCGCAGTGGTGGAACATATGCCTTCCTACATCCTTTGGAATCACCCTTTTCCTCATCCTTCTGACGACACCAGTAAGAATCGGAGCTAAGGGGCCGCTCACCTTCATATCCCAGCCGATCCAGAACCTGCTCCTCAGCTCCACCCCCCACTCAACCTCCTTGGCGTAGTGACACATCCAGGTATGCCATACGATATGCTTAGGAATAGCCGTCCCCACTCTGGCGCAGATGATTGCATTTCTGCTGAAGTCCAGCTTTTCAAGCCTGCTGAAACCGAAATCAGCTGGGGTCATGAACCTGATTACGAGCCTCTGCCTTCCCGTTCCGATGTCCTCAACCACGTAGTGGGTAAAGCCCGTCTCATCAGCCTGAACGTGAAAGTGCATGCCGGGATACCATATCTGGTAGCGGATCGGATCTTTGGAATGCCACCTGAACCACCAGCAGAGCATTTCCACCGTGACTCCGGGCATCCTCGTTAGGCAGGCAACGTAAGCTCTGCCGTCAGGGAAGTGATAGAATCCGTTCTCGTATTGCATGCTATCATCGAGCAGCTTATCTTTTTCCTCGAACTTCAAAACGCCATCGGGTGGCATGTCCTTGCCCCTCTCGATAATATCTCTGTGCTCGTCGGGGATGGGGGTGAGGGGTCTTTGCAGGTATTTTTTGAGTGTTTGACCCATGGTGGAATATGGTTGACAATTATTTTAAATTTTATTTACAGCAAGTAAAGTGTCCAAAACCACCGCAGCCCTGTCAACTTAACAACCTCAGATGATGAGGTGTGAACAGCTTGCGGAACAGATTCTCCTGACGGGATTCTTAGCCGTAACCGAGCAGAAGAAAATCCTGATCCTCTGCTTGAGCGAAGAAAAAACAGATTCAACTACGCTTCCCGGAAGGTCTGATGTTCGCATTCCAAACCGAGGCTCTCCAAAGCTTTGATTAGCTAGGGTGCTTTATCGACGACAAATCTCGGCTTATTCTCGCAGTAGTTAAAAACTTCTCTGATGAAAGATCTCGCTGTAAGATAGTTTCTCGTCGTGTAGACTCCCATAAGCTCGTTCCTCTCCACATCTATTGCAGCGAAAACGTAGAACTTCTTTTTGTTTAACAACAGTTTCATCGATTGCAATCGAATTTAGCTTTTATCAGCAGTTTCTCTTCAAGCTTCGAGTTATTCTGGCAGCTTTCTTGCTGTAGGTTGCTATACCAAGCACTCTATTGCATATTTTGGCGTTATTTTTAGAATTTATCTGTTATTGTAATGGGGACATTTCCAACAAAATTATCAGCAAAGTTTTTAAAACTCGAAAATCCGCATTGAACATGAGCGAAGCCTACAACTACCAGCTCCTCTTAAAGCACATTCTTGAGAGCGGTGTGACCTATGCGCCAAAACAGGAAATAGTTTACCGCGATCTCGTTAGATACACGTACAGCGACGCCTACGAGCGAATACACAGGCTCGCCAGCGCCCTCGAAGAACTCGGGGTGAAGAAGGGGACGAGGGTTGCCGTTCTCGACTGGGACAGCCACCGATACCTCGAATGCTACTTTGCAATACCGTGCATGGGAGCCGTTCTGCACACCGTCAACGTCCGCCTGAGCCCGGAGGACATACTCTACACCATGCAGCACGCCGAAGATGAAGTCGTCCTCGTATACAAGGACTTCGTCCCGCTGATGGAGAGACTTGCGGACAAGCTCGACACTGTGAAGCATTACATCGTCATGACCGACGACACCATGCCGGAAACGAAGCTCACAGACATAGAGTACGAGGAGATGCTCAAGAAAGCCAGCAAGAACTACGAGTTCCCGGACTTCGACGAGAACACGATGGCGACTCTATCCTACACGACCGGTACCACCGGAAGACCGAAAGGCGTCTGGTTCACGCACCGCAAGCTCGTCCTGCACACCCTATGCGGCTGCATAGCCATGAGTGGCTTGCGCTCGCCGCTTAGACTGACGGGCGACAAGGAGGTGTACATGCCGCTCACGCCGATGTTCCACGTCCACGCTTGGGGAATTCCTTACATGATGTGGCTGATGGGTTACAAGCACGTCTACCCCGGCAGATACGAGCCCCAGATGATAGCCAAACTCGTGCTTACCGAGGGCGTAACTTACTCGCACTGCGTGCCGACTATACTGCAGATGATCGTCGACAACCTGCCAGAGGGCTTCAAGTTCCCCGGGTGGAAGGTGCTCATCGGCGGCGCCAAGCTGCCCGAGGGTCTGGCAATGAGGGCGAGGGAGAAAGGTATATACACGATGGCTGCTTACGGAATGAGCGAAACCTGTCCAGCCCTAACTGGAGCTTTCCTGAAACCGCACCTCCTCGACTTGCCGGAGGAAGAGAAAGTCAAGCTGTCCGTAAAAACCGGCATCCCGTTCCCGCTCGTCTACGTCAGGGTGGTCAAAGAGGACATGACGGACGTGAAGCCGGACGGAAAAGAGGTGGGGGAGATAGTCGTAAGGGCTCCGTGGCTCACGGAAAGCTACCTGAAGGACGAGGAGAAGACCAGGGAACTCTGGGCGGGCGGCTGGCTGCACACGGGCGATCTCGCGGTGGTCGACGAAGAGGGATACTTGATGATCGTGGACAGGCTCAAGGACGTCATAAAGAGCGGGGGAGAGTGGATATCCTCCCTCACCCTCGAAAATCTGCTGAGCCTGCACCCCAAGGTCAGGGAGGTCGCCGTAATAGGAGTGCCGCACGAGAAGTGGGGCGAAAGACCGCTGGCTGTAGTGGTTCCGATGCCCAACGCCGAGTTGACGGAGGAGGAGCTAAGGCAGCATCTGATGCAGTTCGTCGAGAACGGAACGATAACGAAGTGGGCGATACCGGACAGGTTCGTATTCGTCGACGAGCTCCCGAAGACCAGCGTTGGAAAGATAGACAAGAAAGTTTTACGCCAGAAGTTCGCCGAACAGTTCAAATCCTAAATTTTTCCCTGACAGTAACTTTCGTAGAGCGTGTCGAACATTTTTCTCTGCAATGCAACGATGAGAGGGAGGTGTATTGAGAGAGCAAGATACTCTCCTCCTTGCAGCAATGCAAGTATCGAACCTCTTTCGGAGATTGCAAGCATCTCAGGCTTTCCTTCCTTACCCTCAAAGATTTCTGCAAACTTGGCAACAAAGCTGTCTGCAGCATTTTTTATCTTCTCCAAATCGAGAACTCTGAACTCCCTGATGTTGTCAGGAACTCTGAACTTCTCGTAGAGGAGGACTCTGTGCTCTCCCCTGACTTCGCTGAGAACGCCTGCAAAGGTATCGGTGATGCAGAAGACCATGACCTTTTCACCATCTCTTAAAAACTCTCTGAGCCTGTTCTCCACCGCCCATTTCCCTCTCGATATCCATACAAGCCTCGATTCACCTCTTTCCTGCATTCTCACCTCTTCGAAGGCTTTCAGCATTCTGCTGAGCCTCTCGTTAAAATCCCTCTGCATTCTCGCAGCTATCTTGGCTGGCTCGACAGCCCTGAAAATTGCGGGGTTTCCAGGCTGGACTTCTGCAAAGCCCTTCTCCACCAGCCTGTTCAGAACTTCGTAAACTTTCGTTCTCGGTATTCCCGCTTTGCTGCTCACTTCCTTTGCCGTAGCCTCGCCTATGGCTACGAGTGCTGCGTATGCTGAAGCCTCGTAGCTCGAAAGACCGAACTCTCTAAGCGTCTCCACCAGCTGATTCATTAACTACTCTCGGTGACAACAAAGTTATTAAGGTTTTGCCGAAATCTGATTATGAACATCCTCGAAATCTCGAATCTCAGTGTGAGGTTCGGTGACTTTTATGCTGTAAGAAACCTGACTCTTCACGTAAAGAGGGGAGAGATTTTGGGCTTGCTCGGCCCAAACGGGAGCGGAAAAACGACGACGATTAGGGCAATTTTTGGTATGGTGCCCTACGAGGGGAAGATAAGGAGCTACGCAGCCTCAGTTGGCTGGATGCCTCAGAACTCCCCCCTCTACCTTAACCTCACAGTGGAGGAGAATCTCAGGTTCTTCGCATCCCTTCACGGAATCAGGGACGAGAGAAGAGTTGAGGAGATGCTGAAGCTCGTTCAACTTGAGAAGTATCGAAGGAGGCTTGTAAAAAACCTGAGCGGGGGGATGAAGCAGAGAGCGATGCTTGCATGCTCAATGCTCCACGATCCGGAGCTGCTAATCCTCGACGAGCCGACTGCAGGAGTTGACCCACCGCTGCGTGCGAGTTTCTGGGAGCAGTTTGAAAGGCTTAGGGAGGAGGGAAAGACGATTCTTGTCACGACTCACTACATGGACGAGGCTGAGAGGTGCGAGAGGCTGGTTTTGATCAGGAATGGTGAAAAGATTGCCGAGGGGAAGCCTGAAGAGATAAAGAGGAGGGCTGGTGCGGACAGGGTGGTTCTGGAAGTTGACAACGCTCGCAGAGCCGCTGAAATCCTCTCAGACTATCGAACCTCCACGAACGGAAGGGTGGTTGTGGAGGTTGATGATGCTGCTGCAGAAGTGCCAAGAATCATCGAGATGCTTAGCAGGGCAGGGGTTAAGGTTCTCAGAGCGGAAGTCAGGCGGTGCACACTCGAAGAGGCTTTCATGAGGTTCATGGAGGGTTAGCATGTTTGAAAGAGTCTACACTGTCTTTTTGAAGGAGCTGAAGGTCGTTTTCAGGGAGAGAAGGCTGCTTGCGATTCTCATTCTTCAGCCCATAATCCTTGTATCGCTTTTCGGCTATGCCTTCAGCGGGGAAGTTAAGAACGTCAGGATTGCGGTGGTTGATGAGGATGCAAGCGAACTGTCCTCTTCACTGATTTCAGCAATGCAGATGGGGGATAAATTTGATCTGGCATACTTCGTCTCAACGAGGAGCGAGCTGATAGAGCTGATAAGGCTGGGGAGAGCTCATGCGGGCGTTTACATACCTGAGGGGTTTCAGGAAGAGTTTAAGGCGGGAAAGGCGAGCGTTGAGGTTTACGCTGATGAATCAAACTACAACGTTGCCGCTGCAGTGCTGAACGGGATTGAGAGAATTGCTTCGCATCTCTCGATGGAATATCGGGGTGGAATTGCTGTTGAGCAGAGGTTTGTTTTCACAACAAAATCGAGACTGATAGACTTCGTTGCTCCTGCTATAATTGGAGTGGTAACTCAGATGCTCGCCATCATACTGTCTTCGAGCTCCATAGCGAGAGAAAAGGAGGAAGGGACGCTTGAACTCGTTTTCTCCACTCCTATGACGAGCTTCGACATGATAATGGGCAAATTTCTGGCGATAACCGCTCTGATTACTGCTGACGTATTCATAGTCATAGCCATAGCCCACTACGCCTTCGATGTTGAGGTGAGAGGAAGCATGTTGCTGCTGATCTCAACCATGCTCCTCTTCCTGACTGGAACCATAGGCGTTGGACTGGCAATCTCAGCTTTATCGCAGACTCAGCTTCAGGGCATTCAGGGCTCAATGCTATTTGCTCTGGTTAGCATATTCCTTTCAGGCTTCTTCTACCCATTAGAAAGCATGCCAGAGGGGGCGAGGATCGTTTCTTACTTCATTCCTCTGACCTACGCAAACATAGCCTTCAGGGAGATAATGGTTAAGGGGAATGGACTCGACGTAGTTTACCCTCAGATTGCCGTTCTCTGCTTTTACACGCTCATAAGCGTTTTTGCTGCAATCATGGTTTTGAGAAGGGTTATGGGAGGTGGTTCGCATGCTTAGGTTATTGCTTGCGGTTTTGATTCTGCTTACAGTGCAGGTTGCTCAGGCTGTCGAGGCTGAGGATGAGCCGGAGTTAGCAGCATACCCGCTGAACACCTTGCTGAAAGCTGGACAGGTTAACGAGCTGCAGGTTGTGGTTGTAAATACAGCCAAGCCGGAGAACGTTTACGGCGGGGATCTGGAGAGGCAGCTGATTCAGAACGCAACGCTCACAGCCTACAACCTCGAAATATGGCTAGAGAGTGATGTTTTTGATGTTAAAAGTGACAAGGTCTATGTTCAATCCCTGCCACCATCTGCAAGCTTGAAGCTGAGCTTTCTGGTTTCGGTTCCGGCAGAGTACAGAGGTGAGGGGTTGCTGAGGCTCAGGATAAATTATGAGAGGGTTGAGAGCGTTGAGGTTGAGTGGTATGGAAGCAATTACACTGCCAGATACGAGTATGAAGAGGAAACCAAAACCATAGAGATCAAGGTTGAGGTTCTTGAGGAGGCAAAGCCTGAGCTGAGTGTTTTTCTGCTTACTCCAGAGGTTTACGCTGGTGATTACAGCACGCTCTCCTTCGTTGTGGCAAACACCGGGTTGAGTGAGCTGAGAAGCGTGGTTCTGGCTGTTGATGGCTTTGATGATGCTGTTCCGGCACAGCACTACATCCCAGCCCTCCAGCCATCCCAGTCGCAGCAGATTGCCTTCAGCGTTAAAGGTGGAAACGGTTCGTTTTCCGTTAAGGTCGAATACGCCTACTTCGATGCTGGAAAGCTAATCAGGGCTGAGGAGAGCTTTCAGTTCAGCGTGCCAGTTAAGAGGCTCGAAGGCGGTGTTTTCATAATCCCCGAGAATCCGAGAGTGAGCAGGGGGGAGGGAGTTGTGGAGTTCTCGGTGATGAACGCCCATCTCAGCCCTGTCACCAATTTGAGGCTCTCATTTGAGGCTACAGGGGAGTTTGAGCTCGAAAAGAGAGAGGTTGCAGTTGGAAGTCTCCCGCCGGGCGGTGTTGTCAGGCTTTTAGTTCCATACTCTCTCGATGACGATGCTAAGGCTGGAGAGAAGGAGTGGATGGTGAAAATAGCCTACAACTTGCGAGCGGACAGAATTGAGAGCTTCGAAGAGATAAGAAAGCTTCAGCTTTACCTCGAAAACGACCCGCACTTCGTCGTCGTTTCAAAGCCAGTGGTTTACCACGGTGAAAACATCGTAACCTTCCTGCTGCTCAATGCTGGTGGAAAGGCAGAGGATGTGCACTTCAAGCTGATTCCAAGCCCCGGAATAAGGGTGAAGATGCCCGAAGCCTTTGCTGAGGTTGTTGAAGGTGGTGAAACGTTAAACATCAGCTTCAGCGTTGACGTTGATGAGGACGTTATTGCGGGAAACGAGTACAGGATCAGCCTTTCATGGAAAGCAGAGAATGAGGCTGGAAGGGAGATTTCGGGAGTTGCTTACGGCTACGTGGTGGTGGAGGAGAGGGCATGGTATGAGAAGTACTTCATCGCATTTGCTCTGCTCATCCTACCGCTGCTTGCACTTCTTCTGAGGAGACACGTTTAAAAGTCCTCGCACCACCTACCTTATGAAGACGTCTCTCGGGCTGGAGGAGAACGTGGAAGCTGCGCTGGCTTATCTGCTGGGTTTTGTCTCCGGAATTTTGCTGCTACTAATCGAGAGACAGAGCACTTTCGTTCGCTTCCACGCAGCACAGTCCGTCGTCGCGTTTCTCGGACTATTCCTGATCTGGAAGATTCTACCACTGATACCGCCGTTCGGCGGGGTTGCTGCGGTGGTAATACCGTTCGTTTCCTTCGTCGTATGGATTTACTGCATCGTCAGAGCTTACAGGCACGAATACTTCAAGCTGCCGATAGCCGGTGACGTGGCTGAGAACTTCATTTCCCGAACCTTCTGACGACTTCTTCGATCGGCAGTCTGTCTATCTCCTCCGCGATTCTGAAAGCCGTCTCCAGGTCGGACTCCTTGAGATAGCCGAGTTCTCTGAGCAACTTTCTGAGCTGCACCCTCGCTTCTTCGAGGCTTTCCGCAATCACGAGGGCAAGTATGGGCTTTGAAACTGCAAACAAAGCAGTTTCCGACCTCTCGTATGCGACCTCCTCGACTCCGGAGTTTTCCATGAATTCAAACAGCTTTTTGAGCTCCTCTATCGCTTCTTTCGCGTTTCCCTTGAACATTCCGTCGTAGTAGGCGTAGATCATAGCTCTCTAATCTTGGCTACACACCAGTTAATCCTGTCCCTCGGAACGATCGCCGCGATGCTCCTGTTTCCAAGCTTGAAGACGACGCTGAAATCCTTGAAAGTCACGTAACCCACGCTACCGTCGCCGGCTATGCTTCTGAGGGCTTCGAAGAGTTTCCTAGCGTCTTTCTCCGACATGCCGATGGCTCTCAGACTCCCGTCCATCACCGCGACCCTTTCGGATTTCAGCAACCTCGCAACACCTTCGACGTCCACGTAACAATTTGCTTTTTTAAGTATAAAGCGTTTCCTACGTACTCACGAGGTACACACCTATGATTATTGCAATTATGCCAATCACAGTTCTCAGCCCGAGTTCCTCTCCCAGAGCTGCAGAAAAGAGAGCCGTGAACATCGGGTAAGTGGCGGTTATCGCGACGACCTTGGCAACTTGCGACGTGCTGAGAGCCTTGTAGTAGAGAAGCATTGCAACAGCACCTCCGATGATGCCAGCAACCAACAGAAGAACTGCAGCCCTCGCAGAGACTCTGAAGTCCAGAGGAGCCAGCAACGACACGACGAGCAGGGCTCCGGATAGTCTGAGGAGGTTCGCAGCGTAGAGGGAGGACTCCTTAAGTGCAAACTTGTCGAGGATCGGAGCCACGCCCCAGAGGAGCGCAGCCAAAAGCGCAAGAACTTCCCCTTGCATGGCGACGGTGGGCAAAACTCTTAAAACCCTTTCGTCGACACAGACTTAAGCCGGGGTTGCCGAGTGGTAAGGCGGCGGCCTGCTAAGCCGCTGGGCGTTGCCCGCGTGGGTTCGAATCCCACCCCCGGCGTCTTCGCTGAATTCAGATTATCCTCATGGTTCTGTCAACGAACTTTTCAACGAGTTTTACGTGCATATCCTCGTCTTCCGCAATTCTTTTCAGAATTTCTACATTCTCTCCAAGCAGCTCTCCGAAGTTGTTGATTAGCTCATCGTAGAGAGCTTTTACGCTCTTCTCGATGCTGTACAGCTCGTTAAATATTCTCCTATCCGTAAACTCTTCAACCTTCTTCTCAAGCTCAATTCCGAGCTTTTTTGCTATATCCTCAAGCATAGCCTTGTGTCTTTCGGAGTCTGCCATCAGCTTGAAAAGAACCTTTCTCTCTTCCTCGTCTGAACTCAAAATGAAGGCTTTGAACTGCGCCTCGTTCTCAAAGCTGTAAGCTTTTTCGAGAGGTCCCTTGATCATTCTTACTGAGTCCTCCATAATAGTTCTCAACTTTAAATAAAAAAACAGTTTGGTTGGATCGTCGGTGTTAATCTGCAGGTGTTCCCAGTAGCTTGGATCAACAAAGGATGCTGTGTGGATTTGTTTGGCGATCGTTGGAATGGCAGTCGTTCCAGCTGCTGCTGGATACCTTGCTGGCGAGTGGGCTGGGGTTAGAGCGGGCATGCTAATAGGAGGAGAGATTGGTGCACTCGCTGGTCCCATTGGAGCGATAGTCGGAGCTGGAGTAGGTGGGCTTTAACGCTCGAATTTTATCATTTTTTGGAGGGATGGACAAATTGCCATGGCTAATATCGTCCTCGATCCTCGCAGGAGTTTGCGGTCTAACAATTTATTGCCTCCTTTTGCAATTCAACTTCAGTAAGGAACTTTCATTAGCAATATCTATGAGCCTGGGTATGGGGGTGGGCGTAACTGTATTTAAGGTTGGAAGAGTTGGCAAAAAACGGTAAAGTTACTTTAGTGTTAATCTCAACGTTCTTGTACCTCTGCGGAGTTATTTGCTCTTATTTCTTGGTGAAGCCAGTGGATTTCTGCAGTGATGCTACGATCTCCCGAGCGCCTTTTGACTTAATCTTTAAAAACAACATGTGTTTAGTAATACTCCTAATTTTTGGATTTGGTGTCCTGACAACCACAAATCTTTTACTGAACGGTTTTCTTGCTGGTAGCGTAGTAGGATCTGCCAGTGTCTGCATGTCCAAGAAATTCTCCTTCTAACTCACCCGCACGGCATATTCGAAATCCCTGCCATCATCATAGCTGGGCAGCTGCTGAAATCTGCTCTGTTCGGGTAAAGATTGTGCCGAGGATATCATCGAGTTCGATTCCGGAGGGCTGCCACCACAACTGGGGCGAGTAGAGCCAGAAGTATTCCGTAGCCCAAGCCCCTCAACCCCTCCCTTCAGCTCCAGAGATTTTGATGTGAGCAAGGCGGCGAGGTTTATTCCAAGGACGAAAACGCTCAGGCAAGTCCAGAGAGTCCAGAAGGTGGCGTCTCTGAGAAGATCGTAGTTCCCAGCCTCGATTTTCCTCCGAGTGTCAGCGATCGCTCTTCCGAGGGAGTCGTAACCAAAGAGCTTTGGAACGATGAGAGCCGAAAGCGTTGTGGCGAGCAGGACAAAGACGATCACAGCAGCAAAAAAGTATCAACTTCAACGCTGCAGCTGTCAGCCAGACGTGGCAGAAAGTACGGGATCAAAACGAGCGGCGAGCACGTCGTTGTGGCGTGAATCGAAGGAATGAGCGGTATAAGAAGTGTGATTGTGAATTCTCTCCTCTTCTTGATGCTGTCGGGAAAGATGAAGAGCAGAAGGGAGAAAGTTGTCCAGTACGCGGAGACGAGAATGGGATTCCAGGGGTATCTGAAGTCCGGAGGGGCTAAGAGGGGTGCCAGAGCCGAGAATATTGAAATAGCAAGAATGAAAATGCTCTTGTTCAGCATGAAGTCGTAGCCGAGAACTCTGGAGAATGGGTAGAGGACGAGCAGAACAGGGGTAAAGTAGAAGAGGATGGTGTTAGCTACGTGCGCGAAGATGAAAGCTACGCGACTCGCAGCATCAAAGTCCCCCGTAATACACGGTGAACACAGCCAAAATCCAGCCGGCGAAAATGGGTAGAAATATCGCAAAGCCGAGGTCGTTGGAAAGTTCCCACTCCTTCCTTTTCTCCCTCGCTTCCCACCACCTCACCCTCGTTTTTCCAATGATTTCGTGGAGCCTCAGGATATCCCTGGCTTCGTATCCGTGTCTCTTTAGCGTGGCAACAACTACAATCGGCGTTACAGCTGCTGTGAAAAGCAAGATCGTCACAACCTGGGTGAGCTTTTGCCAGTCTAAACCACGCTCCTTAGCTGCAAGGAAGAGCAGAAGCGCTCCGGTAGCGTTGATAACGATCAAGGTGGCAATTAAAGTTAACAGTCCTCTTTTTGCTGTTTCCATATTTCTAATCTGAAGTGATGAGTTAAAGATTTCGGTGTCATCGTAAATTCCTGCTCTCTCCAGCGAGAAAAGCTTTTATCTCTCGTCTCAGCCGAGACGCAATGGTGAGGAAGCTCGAAAGAAGGTCAGCTAGGATCCTGGCTTTCGTTCTGGCTTTCATAATGGTGGCGTCGATCTTTGCCTACTCCATCGCAGCCCTATTTCCGCTTAACCCGCAGCAGAGAGAAGTCAGGGCGAAGTATGAAATTTCAGACGTTGTCGCGAGACTCAACGCCTCGCAGTACGTCTACGCGAATTTCAGCTACATATACAGGCTGGAAGAGGACGACCCGCTCCGGACGTATGTGGAGAGGAACCTGAGAGAAGTCATGGATCCGAGAATTCTGAACAGGATGGTAATTGAGACGAACATGCTAGAGTTGCTCACAGCCTACATAGGTGGCTACCCCGTCTACTTCATCAACACCGGACTCGGAAAGGTATACTTCAGCACCCAGAGGGAGGAAAAGGTCGGAAACTACACTCTGAAGATCTACAGGAACGTAGCTCTCGTGGACGAGATAGAGCCCATAGCGGTAGGTTTCACGTATCCGCTGCTCGAGGCGCTCAACAGACTCGAGGGTAACGGCAGCGCATCTTACATGTCCAACCTGAGTAACTTTGCCTACGCCGTGATACTCAACAGAGAGGCTGCGGCTCAGGTGTGTAGGCAGAACGAGACGACATTCTGCGATTTCCTCTTCCTCGGCTACCGTATAAACGGCAGTTACTACGAAGCTGTCTGGGTTATGCACGCGACCGCGAGCTTCTACTTCGTCGAGACGAACGAGACGAAGGAAAAGTACGACTACTACTACGTCCGGACACTCGATGATCTTCAGGTAGCCTACATCGGTGATAGGGATTTCGATGAAGTCCTGCAAGCTAAGCCGGAGATAAGGGGAATAATAATACAGCAGCTCAGCTAAGTTTTTACAACCTCCCCCCAACGTCAGACGAATGATGGTCGAAGCCGGGAAGACCGTACTCGCGAGGGGAAGGGTGAAGATCGAGGGAGAGGCTGAGGTTCTCGGGAGTAGAAGAAAAGAGTTTGAGAGTGACAGATTCGTGCCGGTATACTGCATTTCGGACTGCAACGTCACAGCCGACGAATTCGAAGTCGTAGACGGCTGCACGATCCCGGAGTCTTGGAAAAGGCTCGCAGAAAAGGACTGGGAGGTTCTGTTTATCTACGGTGGCGTCGATAGGGGAAAGAGCACGCTTGCGACGTATCTAGCAAACAGAGTCGGTGGAGCTTGGGTTCTGGACCTCGACGTAGGGCAAGCCGACGTAGCGCATCCTGGAGCCATGGGCTACGGCTACGCGAAGGACATCGTGTCACTTTCGGAGGTGGGGATGGAGAATGGATACTTCGTCGGAACTATCTCGCCGAGTTTTAGAGAATCGAAGTGTCTGCGAGGCGTTGCGAGGCTGTGGAACGAACTCGAAAAGCTCGAAGGTCGTAAGATAGTCGACACGACTGGCTGGATAAGAGGACGCAGGGCAAAGGACTACAAGCTTGCGAAGCTCGAAATAATACAGCCAGACGTTGTGGCTTCTTTCGAGGGCAATCCAGAGTTCCTGAGGGACTGGAAGGTGTTCGAGGTTGAGAGCGGACACGTCGTAAAGAGGAGCAGGGAGGAGAGAGCAAGCATAAGGGCTGCGCTCTACGCGAGGTGGATGAGGGACGGAAAGAAGTTGGAAGTTCGGGATCCGCTGGGAGGTAAGGAGCTACCCAAAGAGTTTCTTCAGGAAGTTCTGGGCGTCGAAGTCGAGTTCGCCAGAAGGGGAGACGACTTTCTGTTCGTGTGTCTGAGCAGGAGGTCCGAGGTCGATCCGGGTATAATCAGGGGGCTGAGGGAGCTATACGAGGTCGATGAAGTCTGCGTTGTGGGCAGAGAGGAGATGAGGGGGATACTCGTAGGACTCTACAAGGGCAGGAAGTACCTGGGTTTCGGGCTGCTGAGTTTCGAAGGTAAGTGGGTCCTCGAAACGCCGTTCGAGGACTTCGACTCGATGGAACTGGGAGAGATTAGGTTCGACGGCGAGAAGGAATATATAGTCAGGCTTCCCGTGTAGTTTATGGACGTTATAGAGATCGAGACGAAGCGGCGGACCGAAATAGTCGATATAACGGACGAGGTAGCCAAAAGAGCGGGCGGTAGTGCTGTGTTGGTCTACACTCCCCACACAACTACGGCGGTAATAATCAACGAGGGTGAGAGCAGGCTGATCGAGGACGTGATAAACTTCCTCGAAAGGATAGCGCCGAGGGGGGCAGGATACAGGCACGACGAGATAGACAGTAACGCCGACGCGCACATAAAGGCATCTCTTCTCGGTAACGCCGTCGTGGTTCCGGTGGAGAACGGAAGGCTCGCGCTCGGAACTTGGCAGCGGATTCTTTTCGTCGAGCTCGACGGACCGAGGCTCAGGAGAGTTTACGTAAAGCTTCTATGAGGGACAGTAGGGATTACTACTACTGGCAAGCCAAAAAGCTCGGATACAGGAGCAGAGCAGCTTTCAAGCTGCTCCAGATGAACAAAACTTTCAGACTGATAAAGGAGGGGAACTGGGTTCTCGACCTAGGAGCATCTCCGGGCGGATGGAGCCAGGTTGCGGTGGAGCTCGGAGCGAGGGTTGTAGCTGTAGACATAGTCCCAATGAAGCCTCTGGAAGGTGTCGTTTTCATAAGGGGCGACATAACGAGCGAGGAGACGATCGAAAGGATTAAGGAGGTCAGGGATCGATTCGACGTGGTCATGAGCGACGCTTCGCCGAAGATAACCGGGAAGTGGACGATAGACCACCTGCGCTCTGTCGACTTGGCCTTCGCAAGCTTCAGAATAGCGAGGGAAGTTCTAAAGCCCGGTGGAAACTTCGTGGTGAAGGTCTTTCAGGGAGAGGAGATTCAGAACTTCTTCAACGAGCTTAAGGGTCACTTCCGCTTCAGGAAATTCCACAGCCCGAAGGCTTCGAGAAAACAGAGCGCCGAAATTTACTTCATTGGAAAGGGATTTAAGGGTTAGGGCTCCGCTTTCTCGGCTCTCGGTAATGCTCTGTTTATCTCTTCCAGCAGTTCCTCGTCGCTCTTGCCTTCCGGGTTTATACCGAGGTCTCTCGCAATCTTTTCGAGTTTAGCCCTTTTCTCTTCCAGACTGAGCTTCTCTTCTCTGAGCTTCCTCTCGAACTCCGCAAGCTCCATCTCCGCCTCGCGCTGGGCTTTCTTGAACTCCGCAACGCTTCTGCCGAGGCTCCTCGCGACCTCAGGTAGCTTGCTGGCTCCGAAGAGGAGCAGAATTATTAGCACTATCACTACCCACTCCTGTCCGCTAGGCATTATGAACATGTAGGCTAGCTCCATGCTTAGAGTTTGGCTGGAATTTTAAAAAATTTGGTGTCACTCGACGAGGTCGATGCAGTTCCCTCTGAGAAGCTCTCCGACCCACTGGTAAAGTCTGTAGCCGTCGATTTTCTCGTTGTAGAAGCGATCCTTCTGCAGCGGGTAGAAGATTCCTCCGAAGAGGGCTGTGTGCTGGTAGTCGAGGGGCATGAACCTGCAGAAGCGCTCGCTCTCACTCCTTATTTCGCCGGTTACTTCCAGCAGCCTCGCCCTGTACTGCCAGGGGTAGTAGCCGCTGAAGATCGTTCCTATCACGAGATCCTTCTGATCCTCAAAAAGCCCGTAGATGCAATCCTCGCAGACCTCAAGACCGTAAAGCACCGCGTATATCGGGTCTCTGCCCTCGAAGTAAGGAATTGCTTCCTCAGGGAAGTTCTGCATGCTCCCCCACCTCTTCATAACTTCTTCCATCTGGAACTCGCTGCTCTTGCTCGGCATTATGCCCGGACCCGCATCGTTTACAACGATGACGGGCTTGCCGAAGATCCGGTATGCTGTGTATCCGTGCAGCAGTGTGGCGTAGCCCCCAGCCGAGCTGCCGGCGACGACTATTTTGTCAAATTTTTCTTCACCTATCCAGCGCATAGCTACGATCGCGTTCACGTAGCCGACGTGGTATACAGTCTTGGAGTCCCCGTCGTCGTAGTATTTCACGACCCTGTTGCCCATGTGCAAGTCGCCGGTGTTGTAGGGGATAAAGAGGATCGTCCAGTTGCGGAACGGATTCAGCGGGTTCTTGACGTCGAATATTCCTCCGCGATAGTACAGCTTCAGGAAGCAGAAGTTCGATTCGAGTGTGACGACGCTGCCTATGCCGAGGAGGGGCTTGCAAAGATCGGGATCCGTACAGAGTAGCGGTTTGCAGGTTTCGTAGTCTGCGCAGGCACCTCCGCCCTCGAAGTATATCAGCAGCTTGTCTTCACTTCCCCTCCTGACCATCACGAACGTGTCGTCTCCGACCCCGTTTACGCACGGCTCTGGCAGGTCTACCTTTACCCAGTCGATTCCATCGCTCGGATCGTCGATCGGAAGCTCGCTGAAGGACGGCATCGAGCTTATGTCCACAGCGAACGGGTCTGCATACATCGGCGTGACGATCTCGTAGCTGCCGAGTGCCGAAACGGGGGCGAGTAACAGCAGAAAGACGAGCGGTGCTAAGCGCATAAATTATGTTGATAACATTTGATAAAAAATTTTCTCTTAAAATACTTACAATTGTAATCATCTACATTTAGTTTAAATATTGTAATATCAAAAAATTTAAAAATACTCCCGTCAAACTCCTACCATGGCTGTGGTGTTCCCCTCGAAGGAGTGGATGGAAGAGCTTTACAGGGCTGCGAACAGCGATGAAGAATACAGAAAGGTAGCTGCGAACTGGGAGGGAGACTTTCTCTGCATTGTAGAGCTGGATGCAGCCGCTCTCAGCGATTTCCAGAATCCGAAGACTCTTCGAGGTTTTCTGAGCATGATAGACACCGTTCCCAAAGAAAAGAGGATGAAATATAAGGGAACGCCGAGCGGAAATTTCATGGAAGCTATAGGCTTGCCAATCGAGAAGCTCGCCGAATACGACGTCGGCGAGCTGGACAAGCTTCTGTCCGATCTCGGTGTAAGTGTTGACGAGCTCGCAAAGAAGATAGCGGAGCTTAAACCCGAAGATTTCAAGGGCGCCTCGCTGAACGTCTGGCTCGACTTCTGGCACGGGGAGCTGAGGAAGGTGGAGGTCGCTCCACCCGGAGAGCACGAAGACGCAAGATTCAAGCTAATCGGACCGTACGCTACGTTCAAGCAGCTTGTGCAGGGAAAAGCCGACGCCATAACACTCGTAGTCGGAGGAAAGCTGAAGCTTCAGGGTGATCTCAGCTACATGATGCGGAACATGGCTGCCGTAAGGAAGTTTACGCAGATCATGGGATCGATCCCCATCGAATAATTTTTAGGTTTATGCCGGGCTTCCTCGACCTCGACGAACTCAGCAGCGAAGAAAAACTGTTGCGCGAAGAAGTTCACAGATTCGCCGTCGAGGTGATAAGACCCGCCTCCCTCGAACTCGACAGGATGCCACCGGAGGAGAGGATTAAACCCGATTCGCCCTACTTTAAGGTGCTCAAGCAGATGAAGAAGCTCGGATATCACCGCATACACCTGCCGGAAGACAAGGGTGGTCTCTCGCTGACGCCCCTGCAGCGCTACATAATTATGGAGGAGCTCGGCTGGGGTAGTCTGGGTCTCGCGACGGCAATCGGTGTGGACATGATCCCATTCACGTGCGCAGCCCTCTACGGCAGCCCGGAGCTCTACGAGGAACTCGTAGTCCCGTGGATTGAGGACACCGGAGGCAGGTTCCACGGCTGCTGGGGGGTTACAGAGCCCGAGCACGGTAGCGACTACCTCATATTCCTGCGTGAAGAGCCGGAACTCGTTGCGAAGTTCGGAAGGGGAAACGTTGTAGCGGAGAAAGACGGTGACGAGTGGGTTATAAGCGGACAGAAGTCGGCTTGGGTCTCTTCGGCGCCGGTTGCGACGCATTGCGGCTTACACGCTCAGGTGAAGGGAGGTAGAAGTCTGGCTGACGGTCTGTTCTGCATTGTACCCCTCGACGCCGACGGCGTAAGAAAGGGGAAACCGGTGGACATGCTGGGCATGCGCGACGACCCGCAGGGGGAACTCTTCTTCGAAGGCGTCAGGATCCCCGAGCACTACGTCGTCGTAGCGCCGGGAACGTTCTACGGAATCTTCTGCGACCAGCTCCTCTGCCTGACTAGCTGCGGAATGGGGGCTTTCGCCGTCGGTTTGGCTAGGGCTTGTTTCGAGGAGGCTTTGAACTACGCGAGGCAGCGCGTTCAGGGTGGAGTCCGGCTGATCAGGCACAAAAACATCAAGCTAAAGCTTTACGAGATGTTCGAGAAGGTCGAAACGGCTCGCTACTACGTTAGGAAGGTTATGGAGTACACGCACAACCGAGTGATCGAGCGGCAGACAGCCGACGCTTCACCGAGGCACGCAAGAGCTGCGCAGATATACGCTAAGAAGGTGGCTTTCGAAGTCGCACACGATGCCCTTCAGATATTCGGAGCCTACGGACTGAGCAGGGAGTTCGTAATCGAGAAGCTCTTCAGGGATGCGAGGTGTATGCTGATAGAGGACGGAACGGTAGAAGTTCTTAGCCTGGAAGCTGCCGAGGATATCATCGACAACTACGAGAAGGACTACTACGATGTCGGTCACGTTTTGAGAGTCTTTGGAGTTTGAGGAGGTGAGGTGCTTGCTGAAGGGAATCCCGTTCGACTCCCCGCTCTATGAGGTGGACGAGGAGAGAGGAGTAGAGTACAGAAACTGCGAAGCCATAGTTGGTTTCTTTACAATCAAAGGAGACGTGAGCGATCTTTTACCCGAGGGTCTGAAACCCTACAGCGAGCCCGCTCAGGGTGGTGTTTGGATCTCTCACTACTCCTTCAGCACACTCGGCGAGTACTACGAGTTTCTGAGCGTGATACAGGTGGAGGACGATAGAGGGGACATGTGTTACTACATACCCTACATCTACGTCACAAACGACGCAGCCCTCGCAGCCGGAAGGGAGATAGCCGGAGCGCCGAAGAAGCTCGCGAAGATTGGGTTGGTGAAGGAGTTCGACGTCGTCATGGGTTATCTCGAAAGACCGACGGGAAAAAGACTCGTTACTTTCGTGATGAAACCGAGCTTCAGGGCGATGAGCGAGCTGATAGACGTTGTCCTTCCGAAGCCGACGTACCTGTACTCAGTCCGACACCTTCCGTCCGTGAAGGGCAAGGAGGTCACGCAGCTCGTGAAGTGGTACGCCGACATAGATTTCCACGTCGATCCGAGGGGGGAGAGGGTAATATTCGCCGGACCTGGAAACGTTACCTACGACTCGCCGTCCGCCGTCGACCCGGTGCACAAGATAGAAGTGGACACATTCATGACGGCTCTCTACTTCCAGTTCGACATGAAGCTCGGCTTCGTAGAGGTTCTCAGGGAGTTTTAACACCCAAATTTTTGTTTCTGGGATCTCAAATTATCGAGGGATTTGCGTTGAGTAATGGGCTCGCCCGGATTCGAACCGGGGACCTTCGCCTCGTCAAGGCGACGTCATAACCGCTAGACCACGAGCCCTCAATAAGAGGAGTTTTGCTGACATATGAATTTTGCGGTCTCTTGAGCAGGCGTGTTAACTTAAGGGCAAAAGCTTATTTTGCTTAGAATTAAAGAAAATAAATCTTAGCAGAAAAACAATAGTAAACAGATTCTGAAGATTTAATTTGCAAAATATCTAAGAAAATGGAACTTCTTAATCTTGAACGGAGTTCCGGAATCAGTAGCAGATTTCATTCAGGGAAGAGTTTCAATTACGGTTGGATCAATGCATTACTTAGCTAAAGTTAAACAAGCAGATGAATGGTGTTCGAGAGTTGTTGATAAGTTAGTAAAATTATTTGATTGATTTTTATTTTTCTTGAGTGTATATCTCGGAAGTGAATATAGGAATTCACAGCAATTTAAGACATTTTGAATTTATAAAAAACATCTGAAATAAAAAAGTTTGACAAATTTATATTTGATTTTTAGCAAAATTGTTTCCATGACTACATTCGAGGAGGAAGTTCTGGAGAGATATTTCAACCTTAAAGGTTATTTCACAATAAAGAATATCGTTTACAGCTCCCCAGCAAGGAGAAGAGGAGGAAAAGGTAGAGGAGAAATTGATTTAGTCGCCGTAAAGCTTGAAAACGGTAGGGTTAAAGAAGCAAAAAGAGTAGAGGTAGGTGTTAGCATCTCAGGATGCTTTCCCTTTATCGATAAGAGTGGAAAAGCTGACGAGATAAGAAGGATGATTAAAAAATTCTTCTCCAAGGGTGCTGAGAAAAAGCTACAAGAACTTGGAATCGTAGAATGTGAAAATTGGTTTATAACCAGTAAATTCTGCCACAATGTCATCGAGAAAATTGAAGGAAGATTGAACGAATTTAATCTTTCGAATGAACTGAGAGTGAAGCTTCTGGATATAAAGATGGAAAACGGTTCGGTGATTGTAAAAATCGAATACCAACCCGAAGATTCCGAAATCGAAATAGACGGTGTGAGGACTATAAAGATAATGGAGTTCGAAAAAATTTTAGATGAGTTAAGAGATATTCTCAAGAAGGGAGGTTTATCGAAAAAGTACTTCCCTGATATTATCATGAGAGCAATTCAACATATGTTTGCTAAATATGAACATTAGGAAGTCACAGCAATTTAAGACAATTCAAATTTTATAATTCAATAACATCTTTTTCTTTCTCTTCTTTTTTAGGACATACTCAACTATTCTCAGGAATTCTTCTTCACTCAACATTCTAGCTCCTTCATCGCAGTTCAATCCAGTTATTTCCTCTATTATCCTATCAATCTCTTTTCTATCTTTGTGAGTTGTTAAATTAAGTAATCCGTATTTCTCAAGCAATCTTCTAACAACTATGCTCATTACTCAAAATCTCGGATAAAACCTATATAGAGATTTCCGAACTTATAAAGATGAAAGAGATAGTGGAAATCGAAAGATTCCTGGGACTGAGCTTGATAATCTTCGGAACATTCTTAATCCTAGCTGGAATCATCGTTTACTTGTTACCTCAATTGGAGAAAGCTAAGATAACTGAAATTGTGGAAAATCCTTTGATAATCCTACCGATAAAGAGGGATGGATTTCTGATAGGATTCTCTCCTTTGATATTCTTGATTCTGCTGATCGCTTACTTGATCTTTTATCTGAGATCTTGATCGCGTAAACCGTCAAAGAGATTAGGAAGGCTAGATTTCCGATTAACATTCCGATTGAAAAGGGTCCAACATGTGGTCACGTCTCAGGATTTACCAAAAACTTAATATTGAATAAAAATTTGTTGGGTGCATGGAGGTTGATAGGCTGGATATTGTGATTCTTTCAGACAACAGTGTTAACAAGCCGGGAAAGTTCAAAGCGGAATACGGATTTTCCGCCTACCTGAAAGTTGTTGGTGAACACGAGCTCGGAATCCTTTTTGACACTGGATGCGGTTTGGTGATTGAAGATAACATGCTCGAAGCTGGAATATGCTGGGAAGATGTGGATTACGTGTTGCTGAGCCACAGACACTTCGACCACACTGGCGGATTGCTTAAAGTCGTTGAGAACTGTAAAGCTCCAATAATAGCCCATCCAGACGTATTTAGACCTAACTTCCTCTGGATGAGGGGAAGGATGATCGAGGCATCGATGCCCTACACGAAGACACAGCTTGAAGCTAAGGGAGCTAGATTCGTGCTTACGAGGGAAGCAATCAGGCTGATGGAAGGAGTGTTTTTTGGCGGGGAGATCCCGAGAGTCAGCGGAGAAAAGACGGGAGAGTTCTTCACTCTCGAGAATGGAAAGATAGTTAGGGATGAAATGCTCGACGATACAGCAATTTTTGTTAAGACGAAGAGGGGAGGAGTTGTGCTTACGGGCTGCGCCCATTCTGGAATCATCAACACAGTTCTAAGGGGAAAGGAGTTGCTGGGAGATATTTATGCAGTGCTCGGTGGCTTTCACCTAATGTTCTCATCTCCGCAGGATGCTGAGAGGGTGATGGAAAGGGTTTTGAGAGATACTAACCTCGCCTCTCCACTACACTGTTCTGGCAGCGTTGCGCAGAGCTACGCAATGAAGCTTGGGAAGTATCTCGAACTCAGTATTGGGGCAAAGGTCAGCTTTTAGAGACTCTTAGATCTCCAATCAAAATTCTCCTTCGGATACATTACCTTCTTATTATTGCTATAGGCACTGATTTTTCTTTCCATTGTTGAAACATAATTGT